>JBBQMW010000143.1:0-9388 GCA_038329265.1 Bacteroidales bacterium
TTTTTTCGTTTGTATTGGCTTGCAGAAAATAGATTCCTTTAGAAAAGCCATTCAGGTCAATGGTTTCAGAGGAAGAACAATTCTTCTTTTCAAGTCTTAATCTACCCTGAATATCGTATATTTTCATTCCGGTGTTTCCGGAGCTTAACATCTTGAAGCTGCCTTGTGTAGGGTTTGGAAATACTGAAAACAATTTTTCACTGGATTCTGCTGCAATTCCGGTATTGGGATCCTTTGGTGTAAGATAAACCACCGTGTTTGTAGGAGCCGACTTTGTAAGTTTATTGAATGAACGAACCCGGTATAAATATTCAGTGCTGTACGCTTTTAAATCTTCAACAAATACAATTACATTAGTGCCAACCCGATAGTCTTCTTCCCAATCGCTACTTGCTGTTTTCCGTTCAATAATAAAACCATCCTCATTGGTGCTTTTGTCAATCCAGGTCAGCCGTATTCTTAAACCGGTAGTTGTTGCCGTCAGCTTAATAGGATTGACTGGAGCAATACTTCTGAAGAAACTCCCCTCATCGACTGCTGAATCAAATAATTTTACCTCGTCAAGAAAGCCCTCAAAGGCTGAGGAACCATCAGTTTTAGCTCCAACAGTAAGTTGATCGGAATTCAGAATGGTGCCCTTTCCGGATGCGATTGGTTGAGCGGCATCAACGTATAAGCTAAAGTTTAGACTGTCGCGGCGAATGGCTACAAAATGCCAGGTATTGTCATTAATTTTCGTTGTATCGGTCAAATCATTTGCAAGACCTGCTTCAACAGCACTCAGGTAAATTTTTCCTTCCGAATTTATTCCTATTTTCATTCCTGAAATTCCTTCATTGGCAAGGTCGGCAATAATAGCCGGTTTGGTTGAACTGGTTTTCAGAAAACATGAAAAACCCAAATCACCGGAAACAGTGACTGATAGTTTTTCACTTGAAATTCGATCATCAATTCCATCGAATTGCAAGGCTTTTCCCTTGAATCCTGCAGCAATTGTTGGACTACTGAAATTCTTGAGCGTTCCAAAGTTATTGTATTTCATTACATCGGGCATAATGTTATTTGCAGGAGCATCCATTTCCCAAAACAGGATTGAACTCATGTCGATCAACGCTTCCTGAATGCCGTAGTAGGCAGGTTTCGGTGCAAAATTCAAGGTATATGGAAAAGCGCTTTCGCCCTTTCTCCAGCTCGAATTATCGTCGTTAAAACCCCAGGTTTGGAAATCACTTGCACCTCCGCGAATTGCTGCTGTGATCAGTTTGTAATATTGCAGTTTTTGCAGTTCCGCTTTATATTCCGACCAGTTTTTTGCAACATCACCCATATCAACTTCAGGAATGTTGACTTCATATCCAAGGTCAACATATCGCTTGATATTAATTGTATAAGCTTCCCAGTCATAATTCTTTTCCAAATCAAGGTGAGTCTGAAACCCGATCACATCAATAGGTGCATTCATTTTCTTCAGATGAACAGCCAGTTGATAAAAAGCATTGTATTTGGCACCATTATCCGGAAATTCGAATCCTGAATCGCGAAGCTCCAGTTTTTTATTGGTAAGTGTACGTGCATATTCAAATGCTTTCCGGATATAAACCGGATGTTTAGCATTTATATATTGCTTCCCTGTTAATCCGGAAACATCCGGCTCATAACCCATTTTCTGCATCTCGCAGGCATCGTTAAAGTTTGGATTATCTTCGGGCCAGTAACCACCCTTGCCATCCCAGCTGATCGCTTCATTGACAACATTCCAAACATCAACCAATGTGTCATTTCCCTGATAAGTAATGATACTTTTTAAAGAGCTTCTCATGATTGCCTCCAGAGTATCAGCAGGAAAGTTGCCTTTTTTAAACCAATCCGGAAAGTATTGATCCCAGCCAAGCAACATGTGCATGGTGACGTTCATATTCTTACTTTTCAATTCTTTCACCTTTTTCGTGAAATCATCCACATGATAGACATGATGCTTGACTTCGTCAAATCTGCCCCATGCCGGATAAGATTGAACAGTGGCAGAGTTACAATCTTTTAAAACCTGCGCTTTTGCAGCAGCATTGGTAAAATAATTTTTATTCCCATCGGTTGCGCATCCTCCTATCAGCATCGAACTTTTTATGTCCTTCAAACCTTTGCCAGTCTGAATAATATCCACTGGTACAATATATTTGGCCAGTACAACATCATCAATCAAGTAATCAGAATATACTCCATTTACACTTTCGCATTCGAAATAGAGGTTAGCACTAATTAATTTGCCTGCCCAAGCTGTTTTAATAATGTCTTTGTAATTAATATACAACCCACTTTTTGGGCTTGCCGTCCAGAAATAACCAAGGTAGGTCATTTTTCCGTCAACATTAAGGCTCAAAGTAGCCCGAAGATTTGCTCCAGGTTTTGGGAGCTTTATCCAGGCACTAAGTGAATAGGAATCACCATTTACAAGAAGCTTTGTTACATCAACAGAAATGGCATCCCAGGGATTTTTCCGGTTACTCACCAATGCAGCCGAACTTCCTGAGTGTGCATCAGTTGTATTGGTTACTTTGGCTACCATTGCTTTCCATCCATTGGTTTTATCTTCGAATCCGCCATTGGTCAATAAATTGGTTTGCGCGAATCCAAAACCAGAGGCAATTAATAATAGAGTCGAACTCAGAAATGCGGAGAAAAATATTTGTTTCAGGAATGAAAGAAGATTGTTTTTCATTTTGGTAAATAGTTTAGTCGGGTTTAGATGTTATTGTTGGGGTAAATTTAGCAAATAGTTTGTCAAGTGCAATTTTAAAAATACTTGTATAATTAGATGGATGATTACTATAAGCCCAAATTTATTGCATAAAAAAAGCGTCTAAAATCTCCTTTCAAACGCTTTCCCTTTTCCCTTTTTACTTATTTCTTTATCCTTCTGTCACTGCAATTGCTTGTCGAACTTTGCTTCCGGGATAAACTTTCAGGGCTTCTTCCAGAATTTTCAAAGAGATAGCTAAATCTTCCTTTTTCAGGACATATGCAATTCGTACTTCATCTTTGCCATAGCCTGGAGTGGTATAAAATCCTGAAGCTGGTGCCATGAAAATCGTTTGATTTTCGTACTCGAAATCGCTGAGCATCCAGGCACAGAATACATCGGCATCGTCAACCGGAATGCGGGCGACTGTGTAAAATGCGCCCATCGGGATGGGCGAATAAACGCCATTGATGCGGTTCAGACCATCGATCAGGAATTTGCGACGTTCCACATATTCATCGTAAATGTCGTGCATGTATTCCTTATTATTTTCGAGCGAAGCTTCGGCGGCAATTTGTCCGATGAGTGGTGGACTTAAACGCGCCTGGCAAAACTTCATAACATTCTTTTTTAGCGCTTTATTCTTGGTGATCAGTGCTCCAATGCGCAGGCCACATTCGCTATATCGTTTCGAAACAGAATCGATCAGCACCACGTTTTGCTCAATTCCTTCGAGATGAAAAGCTGAAATATAAGGAGCACCGGTATAACAAAATTCGCGGTACACTTCGTCGGAGAATAAATACAAATCGTACTTTTTAACCATATCCCGAATCTGGCTCATTTCGGTGCGGTTGTACAAATATCCTGTTGGGTTATTTGGGTTACAGATCAGGATTCCCTTGGTTCGTGGTGTGATCAGTTTTTCAAATTCTTCCATTGGAGGCAATGCAAAACCTTCATCAATCTTTGACGGAATGGATTTGATTACTGCTCCGGCCAAAATCGCAAATGCGGTATAGTTGGCATAAGCTGGTTCGGGAACAATAATTTCGTCACCCGGATCGAGACAAGCTAAAAACGCAAAAGTCACCGCTTCGGAACCTCCGGAAGTAATGATGATATCGTCGGCAGACACATCTATTTTAAACGTGTGATAGTACGCCGCAAGTTTTTCGCGAAAAGATTTGATTCCTTCACTGGGAGAGTACTCCAGAATCTTCCGGTCGATGTTCCGGATGGCGTCAATCGCGTTTTGAGGCGTTGGCAAGTCAGGTTGACCAATGTTCAGATGAAACACCTTTCTTCCCATTTCCTTGGCTTTGTCAGCCAAAGGAACCAGCTTCCGGATGGGTGAATCCGGCATCAAATTACCACGTTCCGATGTATTTGGCATGTTTTAGAAAATATTATCAATGAAGGCGGCAAATATACGATTATCAATCTTAAATTAAAATTTTAGCTTTTGGAATCATATGAAATCTTAACAGCACAATAACTTTCAGTTTCGAAGATTGGTGACATGATTTCAAATAGATTGGTACTACGTTGTTTGACACGTCATTGAATAGAAATCAATTCATTGTTTTTTATCATGTTTTCCGGTGGTCGAATAGTCTAATTTTGACGCTTAGAAAACAATAAAATACTACTACGATGATTATTGGTGTACCAAAAGAAATTAAAAACAACGAGAACCGGGTTGCTTTAACCCCAGCTGGAGTAGCTGAAATGGTTAAATATGGTCATACGGTTTATGTACAGTCAACTGCCGGAATGGGAAGTGGATTCGAAGATGAAGATTATGTTTATGCACATGCAACCATTCTTCCAACCATCGAAGAGGTTTATGCTATTGCTGACATGATCATTAAAGTTAAAGAACCTATTGAGTCGGAATATAAGCTGATTAAAAAAGACCAGATTCTATTTACATATTTCCATTTTGCATCTGGAGAGCCATTAACCATGGCCATGATCGAAAGCGGTTCAATTTGTCTGGCCTACGAAACTGTTGAAATGGCCGATCGTTCTTTACCTCTGCTCATTCCAATGTCGGAAGTGGCTGGACGTATGTCGGTTCAGGAAGGTGCCAAATATCTGGAAAAAACTTTTGGTGGATATGGCGTATTGCTGGGCGGAGTTCCCGGAGTACCACCAGCTAAAGTGCTGATTATTGGTGGCGGAATTGTTGGTACCGAAGCCGCTAAAATGGCCGGTGGTTTGGGTGCTGATGTGACGATTATTGATGTGAGCCTGAAACGTCTTCGCTATCTCGATGATATCATGCCAGCCAACGTAAAAACCATGATGAGCAACGAATACAACATTCGTGAAATGGTTCGCAATTCAGATGTAATTATAGGGGCAGTGCTTATTCCAGGCGCTGTAGCTCCAAAACTGATTACCCGCGACATGCTTCCTACCATGAAACATGGAACTGTGCTGGTTGACGTTGCAGTGGATCAGGGTGGTTGTTTTGAAACTACTTTAGCTACTACGCACGATCATCCGACTTTTGTAATCGATCATGTGATCCATTATTGTGTTGCCAATATGCCGGGAGCTGTGCCACGCACTTCCACTTTGGCATTGACCAATGCTACTTTACCTTATGCCATTCAAATTGCAAACAAAGGCTGGAAAAAAGCATGTCAGGAAAATGATGCTTTGATGAAAGGCTTGAATGTTGTAAAAGGAAAAGTCGTTTACGAAGGAGTTGCAGAAGCCTTCGGACTTCCATACCAAGATGTTCAAACGGTATTGTAAAATTGAAGAAACCCCGGTAACACGGGGTTTCGTTTTTTTAGGGTGTGGCGATTTCTGAATCGCCTTTTTGATTGATGTGGTTAAGAAATCCTGACCTTCCAGATTAGGTGGGCGCATCGCCAAGGAAAACGTGAATCGGAATTCGCGGCACCTCGCTGTTGTGGCAATCCGGATCACCCTAAATAATTTTGACTTTCAAATTCAATCCTGACCGGATAGAAGCCTAAAAATAACTGATTACCGCAAACAGCAAAGTACGAATTAGAAATGCGCACTTGCAGGAGAATTACTAAGTCCGACAGGCTTCAATACAAGGAAAACCTTTGATTCGAATTGGTAACTAATTGATAATCAATTTCTGTGCTTCTGTTTTGTCATTTGCATTAAATTGAATCAAATAAATACCATTTGCGATACCGCTCGTATTTAGTTTGACTGTGTTTTCGTTTTGAGAAAAATCACGGGTCTCATTAAATAGGATTTTTCCGTTGATATCTGAAATCAATATTTCAACTTTTTCAAGAATGGTCGCATTGAACTTGATTGTCAACTCATCGGTCGCGGGGTTCGGAAATATTGAAAACTCATTGCTTGATTCAGAATTTTCAAGCGATATATTATTTATTGAGGTAGGTTTAACATAGGGAATCCAGGCAGTGTCAAGTTTTGCGATTGTACCATCACCTTTTCCTCCTTTGTAAGAATATCCGCCCCAATTATACCCTTTTAATTCCCTTGTTATACCATTCTGGGTTTCACGAACAGATACATCATAGCCTGTTCCGGAAAATGCGTTCCATGAATTTACAAATACCTGCAATGTTGATTCATTATTAATAAACTGTGGGTTTTTGGGTGAGCCTCCTCCTGAATGATAATCGTGAAACCCCAACATTTCGGTGTTTCCTCCGTTGCTTGTATTAATCCAGGTAAAATCATTCGCTTCAACCTTCATCCCTAATATCCATAGGTTTGCACCTTTATTTAAAATTGAAAAATTCTCGTTGTTAAGTTGACGCGCCCAAATATTTTCACCTTTGGTATTGGCTGATAATTGACCTACCCAATCGTGAATAAAAATATCGCCCATTCCATCACCGTATATTTTCTCTTCAGAAACACTTTTTACAACCAATGTTCTTGAATTTGATGCTTGTTGAATAAACGAAGTTCCAGCTCCCCAAAAGCGCTCAATGCTTACTGTATCAGGCGACCCGGCATTATCAACCAATGAAAAACCTCCTCTGCTCCCTTCTTTTATTCTTGCTTCACAGCCAATAATTCGTTTAACATTTCCGGTAATTTTTATGGGTTTATCTATTTTATACTGAAAATTTACTCCCGTTGGAAAGTACACCGTGGTAGCGCCCGAATTTATGGCTGCTTGTATGGCCGCTGAACAATCTTTTACTCCAGTTTTGTCGGCTCCGAATTTGATAACATTTGCCCACTTCGAGAAGTCCTGCTCCCATTCAATATCAGGAGTTTCTTTAACCCGCAATTGTAAATTTGCATTTTTTGTATCGAATAAGGTATCAAATTTACAACTGTAGTTCCACTCTTTAATCAGGCAATTGGCGATATTATCCTTGCATTGGCCTCCTGTACGTTGCAAAGCCATTGAATATCCTGATGTTTTTGTGTTCCTGATGTACATCGGTTGCGCACAAATAATAGCTGGAACTTTAGGGTTTGTTCCCATTAACACTCCGTCGAGCAGTGTTGTTGCACCTTCGCCTCCCGTAGAATAAATTGCAGTTACAGCGTTGTTGCTTGTTAATTTTCGAATAGCATTTCGGCCTCCTTCACTTCTGATACCATAAGTTTTTTGGTTTTCGAGGACAATGTTTTCAAGAGTTGTCAGGTTTCCCCACTGGCTGTAAATGCCTATATTAAAACCATTTATGTGTACATTGCTGATTAATTCAGGTCCATCGTTTCCTGAAAGAATCAGTCCTTTTATACCTTGTTTATCTCCCGATATAATTGAAACATGTTCACAAACTCCGGTATTGTTTGCAAAGAAATCCAATCCGCAAGCCCCCACATTTCCGGAGCCCGAATTAAAGGTCATGTTTCGCACGGCATTCCTAAAAGCCTGTTCGATACAACAACCTGTAATCATCATGGTTAGTGGCTTAGTTTTGTCGGTAAATCCTGGGCAGTTATCCTTCAACTTAATTATGGTTCCTGCTTCGCTTTGTCCCTGCATTTGAATAAACATGGATACCGGATGATCATTTTTAGGCCATGTATTGCTTTGACTTATCAGGTAAGTGCCGTTAGGGATGTAAACAGTCATATTTACATATCGCCAATCGATGGCTGCATCTCTCAAAGCATCAACAATAGCTTTGGTATCATCGGTTACACCATCGCCTTTGGCATTGTACGGAGGTTTTGTAATGTTGATTACACCAGAATCGTCAGGGTAGATTATATTTTCTGCATTTGTCGTTAGAGAAATAGAAAAAACAGAACACAGAAAAAGAAATTTGATGAAGTTGGTTAAGTTTGACATTGGATTTTTTTATTAAAAAGTACAGGCATAAAATATTTATAATGACAATATTAGTTAATTTCTGCATATTTATACTCACCAAGTAATGAATACTTTAGAAACAAAAATTATTGGTTCACAATGTCAAGATGGAGAGATTTTGAAAAAGTTTTAGAAGTAAATCTGACAATATATGAACCTGAATTCAGGATGCTTGTGTCAATATTTAATAAATGAAAGCCTTGCCCTCGGTGTTGTTCTTTACCCGGGCTTCGTCGGAGATGGCCGTAGCGATAGTATAGATTCATTCAGGATCCCAGATTGATGACAGAGCAATACAAGAAAGAAATATCTGATTGTGTTATGTCGGATAAGCTTCATCGTTTAGTGGTTTTAAGGTATGGTTGAATACAAAGAAACAGAATTCATAACAGTTTTTTCGTTTTCAGGCATTAATAAATTGTATCATTTAAGCTAGTCGACTTCCTAAATTGCAGGACTGAGAATTCACCCGATAAAACTCATATTAAGAGAATATCGTAATTATCATTTTACACTTAATGAATTTATTCCTCCAACGAACTTATTTTTCTATTTTTGCAGCTTCGTTTAAAAGCCTAAATACATATCATGGAAATCCCCAGCAAATACAATCCCGCAGAAGTAGAAGACAAATGGTACAAATACTGGATGGAAAATAAGTTTTTCCACTCCGAACCCGATGAACGTGAACCTTATACCATTGTCATTCCGCCACCAAATGTCACGGGTGTGCTGCACATGGGACACATGCTCAACAATACCATTCAGGATATATTGACTCGCCGTGCCCGTATGCTGGGCAAAAATGCCTGCTGGGTTCCAGGAACCGACCATGCCTCGATTGCCACTGAAGCCCGTGTGGTAAATAAATTGAAAAATGAAGGAATTTCAAAATTTGATTTGAGTCGCGAAGAATTCCTGAAACATGCCTGGGAGTGGACACACAAACATGGTGGAATCATTCTGGAGCAGTTGAAAAAACTGGGTGCTTCGTGCGACTGGGACCGCACCGCTTTTACCATGGACGAAGTCAGAAGCGAATCTGTCATCAAAACATTTGTCGATTTGTACGACAAAGGACTGATTTACCGTGGCGTTCGGATGGTAAACTGGGATCCGGCTGCAAAAACTGCATTATCTGACGAAGAAGTGATTTTTAAAGAAGTACAGTCGAAACTTTACTACCTAAAATATGAGATAGAGAGCTCAGCCCCCCTTAGTCCCCCCGAGGGGGGAGAAAAGAAACCGCTGTACAAAACTGCCAGGAAATCGGAATATGAATTATTAAAAAAGAATGCAAAGGATTTACGCCGCTTTTCAACTGAAGCTGAAAGTGTTTT
>JBBQMW010000144.1:0-9324 GCA_038329265.1 Bacteroidales bacterium
TCACATTTCGGTTGACGCACCTTTTGTTGAAGGAGAAGATAATAGTTTGCTGGACGTTTTGATCAATAACGATTCGCCAAATGCCGACCGGGCCCTAATGATGGAATCATTGGCCAAGGAAATTGAACGAGCATTGGCCACTTTGACTGAACGCGAAAGTGATATTATCCGGATGTTCTTCGGAATTGGTTGCCAGGAAATGACATTAGAGGAAATTGGCGAACGGTTTGGACTCACACGTGAACGTGTACGCCAGATTAAAGAAAAAGCAATCCGCCGTTTAAGGCACACTTCAAGAAGTAAATTGCTGAAAACATACTTGGGATAACGCCCATAAAAAAACCGCTCATAAGGCGGTTTTTTTATTTATAATCATTTCATACTCCAAATCTATTTCTTCAGCTTGATGACTTCGCTACCCGCCAGAAGAAATGCTCCGGTTCCATATACTTCCCAACTCTCGGCATTAAAATTCTTTTTCGGATCAGCTCCGATTGGCTGACACCAACCCACATGTCCATCAGGCTGAATGAGCGTATTCAATCCCTTCCAGGCTTTCTGAACTACCGGAAGATAGTAGTCTTTGCTTAATAATCCGTTGTTAATACCCCAAGCCAGTGCATAGGTATAAAATCCAGATCCACTTGCTTCTCCTCCGGGATATGAAGCCGGATCAAGCAAACTTGCTCTCCATAAACCATCTTCCTGTTGCAGACTGGCAATCTTTTCTGCCATTTCAATATATATTTTTTCATAGAACGGACGTTCCTTGTAATCCTTTGGAAGCTCGCTCAACAACAAAGTCAATCCACCCATTACCCAACCGTTTCCTCTCGACCAGAAAATCTTTTTTCCATTGGCTTCGTGCCGATCTGAAGCATCACCTTTAATTACATATCCTAAATCTCTGGCAAAAAGGTGTTCTTCTTTGTCATACAGCAAATTGTAACACTCGTGAAACAGAACATCACTTCTTTCCATGTATTTTTTGTCGCCAGTGGTCATCGATAATTTTACCAATGCCGGAGGTGCCATAAATAATGCATCGCACCACCACCAGGTAATTTGCTGAATTTCACTTGGCTGATAAGGAGTTGTCAGGAATCTATCCATTTGGCTGATAAACGGAGCAATTATTTTCTGGTCATTTTTGATGCGGTAAACATCAACATAAGTTTGACAAATTACATGATCATCAGCATGTTCCAGTCGGGGACCCGGTTTCCACTCATTTTTGTCACCCATTTCAATCATGGCGTTCATAAGTTTTTTATCTCCGGTTGTTTTGTATGCAGCAGAAATGCCTGCATAAAATGCTCCATTCGTCCAATCATACAAAGCATGTTTAGGATTGGCTAACTGCCATGTTACGGCGGTTGTCATAGCTTTTTTAATTTCCTTAGGCTTGAAACATTTATCCTGCTTATTTTTAGAGAATGTAACCAGACTTATAAGCATGAATACGAGTAAAAACGAAAGTGATCTTTTCATATTTAATTGATTTTAGTATAGTTTGCAATCGATTGTACAAACATACAAAATCCTTCCAATTTAATGAACAGCCCAAAACGTTTATAGCCTTTCTACATCCTGTTTACCAGCCCTTCGAAAATGATTTTTAATATTAATAAAACGTAAATTTCAGAAAACTGTAATCAGATAACTTGTTTTGGTTTCAATTTATAACTATACTTGCACTTCATAAAAACAGAAATGAACAACTCAATTACACATTACGGCCATCATCATATGATTCTATCAACAGGTAGGCAGTAATTGTTTTGATGTTTTTAAAAAGATATTAACCCAATAAAGAAGGCTTACCGTAATGGTAGGCCTTTTTTGATTTAAACTGAAATTGATAATGGAAGGACTTTTAAAAATTGCCGTTCAAACCAAAGGCAGATTAAACGAAGACTCATTAAAATTAATGGTCGAAGCCGGAATCAAACTCCCGGTTGGTTCGCGTCAGCTGATTGCCAAATCCGGCAATTTCCCCCTCGAAGTGCTTTTTCTTCGCGACGATGATATTCCACAGGCCGTTGCTATGGGTGTTGCCGATGTTGGAATCGTTGGCGAAAATGAAATGCTTGAGAAAAAAGAGAATGTGGTGATTGCCAAAAGGCTAGGATTCAGCAAATGCAGGCTCTCTCTGGCGATCCCGAAAGATGATGTTTACTCAGGTATTGAATATTTCAATGGGAAAAAGATCGCCACTTCTTATCCCGAAATTCTGAAGGATTTCTTCAGAGAAAAAAATATTAATGCTGATATTCACGTAATTACAGGTTCAGTTGAAATTGCTCCCGGAATTGGTTTGGCCGACGCCATTTTTGATATCGTCAGTTCAGGAAGTACACTGGTTAGTAATCGCCTGAAAGAAGTTGAAGTGGTTGTAAAATCGGAAGCGGTTTTGATTGCGAATCCGAATTTGTCGGAAACAAAGAAAAATATTCTTGATGAATTGATTTTCCGCATGGAATCGGTTCAGCGTGCCGAAAAGAAAAAATACATTCTACTGAATGCGCCAAACGAAAAGCTTGCTGAAATCGAATCATACCTTCCGGGGATGAAAAGTCCAACAGTGATGCCTTTGGCCGAAGAAGGCTGGAGTTCGGTTCACTCGGTGATTGAGGAAAAAGACTTCTGGGAAATCATTGGCAAGTTGAAAGCTGCCGGTGCAACTGGTATTCTTGTCATTCCAATTGAAAAAATGATCTTTTAATCCTAAAGATGAAAATCTATACCTATCCAAAGCCTGAAACATGGAGTCAAATCCTGAAGCGTCCGATTTTTGACGTTTCTGAACTTGGAGAGAACGTTCGGGGAATATTGTCTGATGTCCGGCAAAACGGATTTAGGGCGATTCAAAAATATACTGAAATGTTCGATGGTGTCTTGATTCAGGATTTCGCTGTTTCGCAACAGGAAATAGATGATGCAGTTGCTTTGGTCAGCAGCGAATTAAAAGATGCCATTCAGGTTGCGGCTCAAAATATTCAACGGTTTCATGAGATGCAAATGCCTGAAATCAGAAAAATCGAAACCACTTCAGGAGTTAACTGCTGGCAAAAACCGGTGGCTATCGAAAAGGTTGGTTTATACATCCCGGGAGGATCGGCACCGCTTTTTTCAACGGTTCTGATGCTTGGGATTCCGGCTAAAATTGCCGGTTGCCGCGAAATTGTATTGTGCACACCTCCGGATAAGGAAGGAAAGATCAATCCGGCCATATTGTTTGCTGCACAACTGGTTGGAGTGTCCAAAATATTCAAACTGGGTGGAGTTCAGGCCATTGGGGCAATGGCCTACGGAATTGATCGCATCCCGAAAGTGGATAAGATTTTTGGCCCTGGAAACCAGTATGTGATGGCAGCCAAACAACAGGTTAGTCTCAGCGAAGTTGCTATCGATATGCCAGCCGGTCCTTCGGAAGTCGCAGTGATGGCCGACTCTTCAGCTAATCCGGCATTTATCGCTGCCGATTTGCTTTCCCAGGCCGAACACGGTCCTGATAGTCAGGTGGTGCTGGTTACCAATGACGAATCACTGATTTCAAAGGTTCAGTATGAACTCGATTCTCAGTTAAAACAACTGCCTCGTCAGGCAACTGCAGAAAAAGCTCTGGCAAATAGTCAGGCTGTGGTATTGGATTCGGTTGACGAAATGATCAATCTTATTAATGGCTATGCACCGGAACACCTGATTATTTCAATGAAAAATTACATGGATGTCGCCGAAAAGATAATCAACGCCGGATCGGTATTCCTTGGAAATTATACACCCGAAAGTGCCGGAGATTATGCTTCAGGAACAAACCATACACTTCCAACCAACGGTTGGGCGCGGTCGTTCAGTGGCGTAAATATGGATAGTTACATGAAAAAAATTACCTTTCAGGAAATAACTCCGGAAGGTATGAAAAACCTCGGACCAGTTATTGAAACAATGGCTGCTGCCGAATTACTTGATGCTCATAAGAATGCTGTGACACTGCGACTTCAGGAAATAGAAAAAAAAGAAATAAGGAAATGAACTTAGACAAATTACTTCGCAACAACATAAAGGCACTAAAACCATACTCATCGGCCCGCGATGAGTTTTCGGGTGAGGCAGAGGTTTTTCTTGATGCCAACGAAAACCCTTTCAATTCACCTTATAACCGCTATCCCGATCCGTTGCAATGGGCGGTGAAAGAAAAAATAGCTGAATTAAAGAATGTTGCTCCTGAAAAAATCTTTTTAGGAAACGGAAGTGATGAGCCCATCGACATTATTTTTCGTGCTTTTTGTGAACCGGGCGTTGACAATATGGTTTCGATTGACCCCACATACGGTATGTATCAGGTTGCTGCCGACATCAACAATGTGGAAGTACGCAAGGTAAAACTGAATGAAGACTTCAGTTTCAGCGCAGAAAAGTTGTTGGATGCAACCAATATTTACTCCAAAGTCATATTTATTTGTTCTCCCAACAATCCAACCGGAAATCTCCTGGATAGAGATGAAATTTACAAATTACTTATTGAATTTGACGGAATAGTGGTTGTCGATGAAGCATATATCGATTTTTCTCCTGAAAACAGTTTGCTTCCCGAATTAGACGATTTTCCAAACCTGATTGTTTTGCAGACTTTCTCGAAGGCTTGGGGAATGGCCGGGATCCGACTTGGAATGGCCTTTGCGCAGCCTGAAATCATCCGGGTTTTCAACAAGATCAAATATCCATACAACATTAATATGCTGACTCAGCAAAAGGCTCTGGAATTGCTGGAGAATGTTGGAGAAAAAGACGAATGGGTGAAAGAAATTATTGACGAACGGGCAAAAATGATCAGGAAACTATTTAATCTTCCGTTTGTGCAAATAATTTATCCAACAGATGCTAATTTTATTCTTGTTCAAATGCACGATGCAAGAGGCATTTATGAGTACCTTACCGAGCAAAAGATCATTGTCCGCGACCGCTCAAAAGTGACATTATGCGATAATTGCCTTCGGATTACCATTGGTTCGTCCGAAGAAAATAAGAAATTGAGAAAAGCACTGAAAGAATTGCTCTAAACTAAAGCCCCTATCCCTGCCCTTCCCCCAAAAAGGGGAAGGAACAAAGGAAGGAGGTCAATCTATAATTTATGAGAAAGGCACTTTTTATCGACCGCGACGGAACATTGATTACAGAACCAGCTGACGAACAGATCGATTCGCTCGAAAAGCTGGAATATTTGCCAAAGGTATTCCGGAATATGCACTTTATTGCCAAAAACCTATCGTATGAATTGGTGATGGTAACCAATCAGGATGGACTGGGAACTCCAAGTTATCCGGAAGAAACGTTTTGGCCTGCTCACAACAAAATTCTAAAAGCATTTGAAAATGAAGGAGTCGTTTTCGACGATATTCTGATCGATCGTCACTTTCCACATGACAATGCCCCAACCAGAAAACCGGGGACTGGCATGCTCGGGAAATACATAGACGGAAGCTACGAATTAGCCAACAGTTTCGTCATCGGCGACCGGGTGACCGACATTCAACTGGCTAAAAACCTTGGTGCTAAAGGTATTCTGATTAATGATGGCTCATTGGCAAACGAACTTCAGGAAAAGGGATTAACCGAATTTTGTGCCTTGATTACCAATGACTGGGATGAGATTTATGCTAAAGTTGCTTCTCCTGATCGTACCTCAGTAGTTGCACGGAATACCAAGGAAACCAAAATCCGAGTTGAACTGAATCTGGATGGAACGGGAAAAGGAAATATCAGCACCGGATTGGGATTTTTCGATCACATGCTTGATCAGATTGCCCGCCATTCCGGAGTTGATTTGAATATTCAAGTGGACGGTGACCTGAATGTGGACGAGCATCACACGATTGAAGATACTGGTCTCGCACTTGGAGAGGCATTCAAACTGGCTTTAGGCGATAAGCGTGGGGTAGAGCGATATGGCTATTGTTTGCCAATGGACGATTGTTTGGCTCAGGTGGCGATTGACTTTGGCGGCCGCCCTTGGATTGTGTGGAAAGCAGATTTTCTTCGTGAAAAAGTGGGTGATATGCCCACCGAAATGTTCTTTCATTTTTTCAAATCGTTTTCCGACACTTCGCTTTCGAATCTGAATATTCAGGCAGAAGGCACCAACGAACACCATAAAATTGAAGGCATTTTTAAAGCCTTGGCTCGTGCAATAAAAATGGCAATACGAAAAGATGTTTTTAATTTTGAATTACCAACAACAAAAGGAACGCTATAATTCTACTAAAAATCAACATATATGAATGTAGATCAAAACAAATCAACTGCAATACTTCTGATTCACTGCCCAGATAAACAGGGACTTTTGGCACTGGTAACCGAATTTATCAATACCAATAACGGGAATATTCTTTACCTCGATCAGCATGTCGATCGGGAAGAAAAGCTGTTTTATATGCGTGTGGAGTGGGATTTGAGCAATTTTAATATCCCAAAAGCAAAAATTGCAGACTATTTTTCCACCCTGATTGGTCTAAAAAATCAGATGACATTCGAAATTCATTTTTCGGAAGAAAAACCTCGTATGGCCATTTTTGTATCGAAAATGTCGCATTGTTTGTTCGACTTGTTGACCCGTTATACTTCAGGAGAATGGAACGTAGAAATTCCCGTGATCATCAGTAATCATCCTGACATGGCTGATGTTGCCCGCCGATTCGATATTGAATACCATGTTTTCCCGGTGACGAAAGACAATAAGGAAGAGCTGGAAGTTCAGGAGATCGCCTTGATGGAAAAACACAAAATCGATTTTATCGTGCTGGCTCGTTACATGCAAATTATCAGCGACGATTTTATTACACATTATCCGCACAAGATCATCAACATCCATCACTCATTTTTACCAGCATTTGTTGGTGCAAAACCTTATCATGCGGCATACGAGCGCGGAGTGAAAATTATTGGGGCAACCAGCCATTACGTCACTACCGAACTTGATGCGGGACCGATTATCAAGCAGGAAGTTGCTCATGTAAGCCACAAAGACATGGTGAACGACCTAATTGCCAAAGGTCGCGATCTGGAAAAAATCGTTCTTTCGAAAGCCGTAAACAAGCACATCGAACGGAAAATATTGGTTTACAACAATCGTACAGTAGTTTTTAGTTAGCAGCCTCCTCCCAACCTCCTCCGAAGGAGGAGGAGTAAGAGCCCCGAAATTTGGAAATTGGATATTTGTTATTCATTATTGGATATTAAATCATTAGTTATGAAGTGTATATCATTAATTTTAGTACTTGTTTCATTTGGGGTTCAGACACAAACACCCGCAAAGGAAATTCCGGCTGATTACGGATATATCGTAAAAATTGGTCAACAGGTTCCTGATTTTACGATGACCACAACGGAAGGTAAAATAGTTAAGATTGCCGACTTGAAAGGCAAAGTGGTGATGTTGCAATTTACTGCAAGCTGGTGTGGCGTGTGCCGAAAGGAAATGCCGCATATCGAAGCCGACATCTGGAATAAATACAAAAACAATTCAAACTTTGCTTTATTCGGAATCGATTTGGACGAACCGGTTGAAAAAGTAAAAGAGTTTGCCAAACAGATTCCGGTAACTTATCCGCTGGCACTCGACCCGAAAGGTGGTATCTTTTATCAGTTTGCAGAACAAAAAGCCGGAGTTACCCGCAATGTGATCGTCGACAAAACTGGTAAAATAGTATATATGACGCGGCTTTACAAGGAAGAAGAGTTCGCCGAAATGAAAAAGGTGATTGCTGATTTGCTGAAATAGTAGTGTAGCGCGTAGCAGAATCGAACTGCCATCTCCGGATTGAGAAACCGGTTTCCTAACCGTTAGAAGAACGCGCCATGCAATATTGACACAGATAAAGTTACAACAACTTAGCTTTGGTTGTAGTCGAAAACCATTAAAAATTGAGACTTTTGAACATGAATATTGTCATTATTAAATATAACGCCGGAAATATTGAATCAGTCAACAATGCCTTGCTGCGGCTCGGCGTGAAGGCTGAAATTACTGGTGATCACAAAAAAATAAAAGCGGCTGATAAAGTGATCTTTCCGGGTGTAGGTGAAGCAAGTACGACAATGGCTTACCTTAAAAAGGAAGGATTGGATCTACTCATTCCATCGCTAAACCAGCCTGTTTTGGGTATTTGTCTGGGATTGCAGCTGATGTGCAGCTATTCCGAAGAAAACGATACTCCTTGTCTCGGAATTTTTGATGAACAGGTAAAGCGCTTTATTCCTGAAGTCGGGAAGGAATTTATAACCAAGGTTCCGCACATGGGCTGGAATAGCATCAGCCAGCTGAAAAGCGGAATTTTTGATCTGTCGCTCAATCAGCAATATGTCTATTTTGTGCATTCGTATTATGCCGCAGTTGGTGAGCATACAGCAGCCGTTTGCAATTACATCAATCCGTTTAGCGCAGCATTGCAACACGATAACTTTTACGCCACCCAGTTTCATCCTGAAAAAAGCGGAACGGTTGGAGCAAGGATTCTGGAAAACTTTTTAAAAATATAAATCCCCTCCTAACCTCCCCGAAGGGGAGGAAAAGAAAAGCGAAACAGGTGCTTTATATGATTTGGAAATTTCAACAAGGTAAAAACACAATATAAAAAGAACGGCCACTACGCGGCGGGGAGTTTCTTCTCCCCACCTTCGGAGGGGTCGGGGGAGGCCTTCAATGATAACAATTATACCTGCAATAGACCTAATAGATGCGAAATGCGTACGCTTGTCGCAAGGCGATTACAACCAGAAAACGGTGTACAACGAGAATCCGCTCGAAGTGGCTAAAATGTTTGAAGATGCCGGAATTACCCGTTTGCATCTGGTCGATCTGGATGGCGCCAAAGCCAAACACATCGTTAACCACAAAGTTCTTGAACAGATTGCGTCTAAAACCAGTCTGGTAATTGACTTTGGCGGTGGACTGAAATCGGATGAAGATTTGCGCATTGCATTTGAGTGCGGTGCACAAATGGTTACCGGCGGCAGCATTGCTGTAAAAGGTCGCGAAACTTTCCTGCATTGGATTGAAACTTATGGTTCTGAGAAAATAATTCTCGGTGCAGATGCCAAAGACAAAATGATTGCGGTGAGTGGCTGGCAGGAAGTTTCGGAATTATCTATTCTTGAATTTATTGAAAGCTATACAAGTAAAGGCATTCGGCAGGTAATTTCAACCGACATTGCCCGCGATGGCATGTTAACCGGACCAAGCATTGATCTGTATAAAGAAATCATGGAACAGTTTCCAAATCTTGGCCTTATTGCCAGCGGCGGAATTGCTACCATGAAAGATAT
>JBBQMW010000145.1:0-9275 GCA_038329265.1 Bacteroidales bacterium
AGTTGTTTTATTGATTTGCTCCAATAAAGTCGCTCTTTGCACTTTGGCCGATTTTAAGCCCAACGCTGCCTTTTCCAACAGAATACCCTGGATCGCATCGGCATTGGCTAGCACTGTATATCGTTTAACATCAGCTTCCAACCCTTCAATTTGAATTTCAACAGTTTGCAATTGTAGTTTCAGTAGAGAGTTATCTAGTTGAACCAATGCCTGACTTTTCCTGACAATGCTTCCGACATCAACTAAAACTGAGTTTATCTTACCCTGAATGTCGGCGCTGATTTTTGTTTCCTTATTGGGCTCAAAAGTTCCGCGGTAAGAAATATCGTTTTTAACGCTTTCATGCTTTAAAGTGATGGCTTGCACGTTAATTGCCTGCTCTTTATTGAAGTGATAAACTCTGTTTTGGGTGGTTTCTTTATTGCTTTTCAGACGAATAACCACGACGATGATTAAAGTCAATGCCACAACTATGTAAATGTTATTCTTTTTCATGATTTCTAATTTTTAATTGCAATCAGATTTCCTGTTACGCGTTTATACTCCAATTCTGCTTTGCGAAGATTTATTAATGCAACGATATAATTCTGCTGTGCTTCACGAAGAGTATTATCTGCCAGTAGTAAATCGGTCATATTGGCCATGCCTAGCTTGTTCTGCAGCACAGTATTGTCGTAAATCTTTTTAGCTAATTCTATTTGTATTTGCACAGTTGAAATGTTCTTTTTTGCAAGTGTGTATTGCATTTCGGCATTAATCTGGTCAAGTTTCGTTTTTTCGGTAATCAGTTCTTTCTGAATGTTGGTTTTATCAATTTCAATCTTTTTCTGTTCGATTTTATGCCGGGTTACGGTGCCATTAAACAGAGGAATAGAAAGTTGGGCGCCAACATATCCGACCGGATGGAAATTGAAAAAACTATTGTTGCCGGTAGTTCCAAACCCATTTGTACCATAGACTCCATACGCACCCAGAGAAGGCAGTCTCGAATTTTTCAGGCTACTTAACTCTGAGCTATTAAGCACCATTTTCTTGTCAATAAGCAGAATGTCCGTCGTAATTTGAGACTGAAAGTTGGGTTCAACAGCTGATTTCTCGCTGATTAGAACTTCAATAGAGTCTGAAATTGGTTTTCCCATCAGGAATTTTAGTGCATTTAGCACTTGCTGTTGTTGAGAAAACACCGTATTTTTTTGATTCGTTAACTGATCCAATTGTAATTTTAATCTATCCACATCAGTTCCTTTAGCAATCTGCTGTTCGTATAATAAGGTGGTGGTTCGTACAAGCTTGTTGGTGTTTATGATATTACTATCTAAAAAAGCAAGCTGATTCAGAAGGATTTGAGCGTTGTAATAGGCATTCGAAACATCAATCACTACATCTTCATCGGTTTTAATTTTTTGGATTTCCGAAAGTTCATAGGCCACTTTGGTGGTTTTAATCGCGCTTAATGCATTTGGATTAAACAGTGGCATTGTTAATTGCAAATTAGCATTCAGGCTTTGAGGCACACCAAACTGAACCTCTTTATAGGTGCCTTCAGGTCCACCGAAAGCTGCTGCAGGCATTAACTGATAGGGAAGGTTGGTATAATAGCGATAGTCAGCCATCCCATTCAGTTTTGGAAGCAGATTGCCTTTTATCTCCTTGCTCTTTTCAGTGGCATGATAAATATCCTGTTGCGATAACCTGATAGTACGGTTATATTGCAATGCAGTATCAATACATTGGTCCAGCGTTAAGGTCTGTGCTTTTGTAATATAACCGGAAAACAGGATAATCCCGAATAGCAGAACTTTTAGTAAATTAAGCCTTGATGGCTTTATTTTTTGAGTTTCCATGACTTTCATTAAAAGTGAATATTCACTAACTTGTATAGTATAAAAAAACTTAACTCTTATTTGGGGCTTTCTGGTTAATCTGCTTGCTGTATTTATTTATCGTATAATAGGCGAGTATTGCAAAGACCATTGTTATGGTAATTCGGAAAATCATCGCACCAATAGTTTTGGTTTCGTATAATCCTCCTGAGCTGATGTGAATAAAAAAGTAGATAAACGCGACAATAAGAATCACGGAAGAAATTCCTAAAAGTTTGGATGTCCATTTTCTGTTCCCAATAAATCCATAAGCAGCAAAGAGATAAAATAAGCTGCTGATAAAATTGGCCCAAACCACGATCGGGACATAATTTCCTTCTTTTGCTCTGACACCGAAAAAATCAAATATCAGAGAGGTACTAAGAAATAAGGTAAGTAGTCCAAAAGCTGCCAATATAGCAGCCATCAAATATGGAAGTTCCTTTTTCATATTATTTATTTTTTATTAATGTCAGTACAGATTGTATCATTTTGTTCCCGCATAGTTGGATATTGAACTCAAAATCTTCCAATCTCCATCTGAACATGTGTAATCTGAAAGTCCCCATTAAAATGTACATCAGATCTTCTGTTGGAATGGTATTTGTAAATACTCCCATCTGTTGGCCTTCCATCAAAATAGGGAATAAATACTTTATTTTTACACCCATAACCTTGAGGATGGCTTCATTGATACTTTGGCTTTCTTTCAATAGTCCATCAGAAAAAACTGCTACAACAAAGTGCCGGTTATTTTCAAAAAAAATAAACTGGCTTTGGAAAATTGCTATAAATTTTTCTTCAGGTCCATCATT
Source organism: Bacteroidales bacterium (assembly GCA_038329265.1). Classification (GTDB taxonomy): domain Bacteria; phylum Bacteroidota; class Bacteroidia; order Bacteroidales; family Prolixibacteraceae; genus Aquipluma. The sequence goes on from JBBQMW010000145.1 coordinate 2,678, forward strand.
AGTACGAATAGAATTTTGCAAACGTTCGTCAATTGTTTCTGCCAAATAATCCAGCATTGCTATGATAATTTCTTCTTTGCTGGTAAAGTGCCGATAAATGGCACTTTCGGAAAATTTCATTTCTTTTGCAAGGTTCTTAATCGTCAAACCACTGACACCTGATACGGTCAGTATTTTTCCGGCGGCTTCAATAATCTCTAACTGACGAGGTGTAATTTTCATATTGATTTTTGAATGTTAGTGAATATTCGCTCACAAAGATAAAACAATAAACCATTCAAATCCAAGAAATAATTAAAAAATATTTTATTTAATCATAAATTTTATGTCTTTTTTTCCAGATGAGTCTCAAAACTATTCGATTTCGAACTTTTTTTGCATAAATTCTATTTTTACAAATGAATATTAAAAAAATTAGGAGTGCTGCAAAAGACTTTTCTATAGTTTGCGTTGGCGGTTCAACTGGGAAAAACTACAAGGTTACGGTGCCAGTTTAACCGATCATTTAGAAAATATTCCATTGCCAACACGTAAAATAATGTCCGATATGGTTTTTAAGGATATGAATATCACAACGCTTCGAATGTGGAAATGGCACGATGAAAATTTTTTTATGCGTTATGTTAATAGCAAGGTAATTGAATTTGCAAAACAAGCCGGTGTCAACACTTTGTTATTGGCTCCGGGTGGAAAAAATCCTCCTACCGATATGTCAGCGTACGTCGACGATATTGCACGGATCATAAACAGACTTAAAACCGAAGCTGGATTTCAAGTAAATGTTACTGGATTGGCTAACGAACCCGATACTTGGACTTCGGCTGACATAGCAAATGGATTAGTGAAATTGCGTAATTCGTTAAATAATTCAGGGAATCAATCAGTAAAAATTGTCGCTCCTGAATCTTCCAATTGCGACGATCATTGGTATGATATATTGATTGATGTAAAAGATAAATATCCAACAGCATGGAAAAATGTGGATTATATAGCATCACATTCTTACAATATGGCTGCATTGGAAAAATGGGCGCAATTGTCATTTACCACCAACAAAGATTATTGGATGACCGAGTCAAGTAATAATGGGTTAGATAGTGAAACTAATGATAATGAAGCCACCAGCCTGGCCGGCAGGTTTTTGAATGACATGAATCATGGTGTTACCAATTGGGTTTATTTCATTGCTTATGCTAGCGATACTGAGGATTCAATGACAAAATTCATTGTTTACGACATACCTACCAATAAAATTATTGTATTCTGTAAGTATTATTATATAAAACAGTTGTTCACTACCTTTCGAAAAGGTGCCACTTTCCGTAAGGTATTGGCAAATGGGAGCGACGAAATGAACCAAACCTATAAAAGCAAATCGCCCTACAATGCGGCTGTTGCTCAAAACGCCGATGGAAGTTGGAGTTTATCCGTCGCAAATGGAACTGGTATTCAAGAGTTTAATCCTCAGCCTTATAAATTTACGTTCGATGTACCCGAACTGGCAAAACGCTCAAATCAGAAATTTACAGTTTTAAGAACAAATTTAACGAAGGAAATTGTAAATGAAGGTAAAATAACCATGAAAAAAGGGAGGATATCCATCGTCGTTTATCCCAAAGAAGTTGTAACGTTAACTACTATTCCCCCTTTTTCGAAAAAATGATTTCGTCTGCTAACGTAGGCCTGAGGTGCGAATGAACCCTTGTACTATTTTTGCACTGCTCTTTGCAAGGCCGATTTTAGAACTGTTACTCATGAGTACGAGCGCCATTCTGGTTGAGATGTTTGCGATGATTTCATTGGCGATTTCGCCAACAGCGGAAACCCCGTTCAGAATATTTACTCTGCCAAAAGCACATCTCCTTACAATGAAAACGCCATGACAGAGCTGCAATATCAAAGCTTTATCCGCGATGGATACCGAATCATCCGCACCATTCCCGAAAAATTCATCATAGAAATAAAACGCCGGGGTTCCAAAGGATGGACACGGCTTGCAAAGTGTGCCAGCCGCCGCGAAATGGAGCTAATCATCGGTGACCTGGTAAGCAATGAAAAAACTATTTTAGAGTAACCTTAACACATCTGATATGGAATGATCCTTTACAGATAATTGGATATTTAAATTTTAAATCAAAAGTAATTATTGAAGGGTCAACTTTCTGGTTTAGAATCGTTCGTAGAGCCGTTTTAAACCTTTGAATATTTTGGCGGCTGCATGTTTGTTTCACTTGTGCCTTACGTCCTAAGCGTTTCCAAACCTATTCAATGCAAATATACAACACATTAACATTAAATATTCAGTCATGAGCGAAAAAAAACAGTTTGAAATTAAAAACCCGTTTACAGTCCGATTGTCAACTGAGGAACATCAGATTTTACAGGAATCATTAATCGACATTGTCCCGGAAAAAGAAGCGGAGGACATTAACAACCGGGTTTTAATGGTTCGGTTGATTGATCTGGCAATCAGCAGAGGGAAAAAGATTTTTGTAAGGTACCCGGAAGATTCTGCCAACATCCAGAACCTAACCAACGAAATAGGCCGTTTAAAAATTCAAAATGATCATTTGACACACTGATTACTTTCCAACTCGTCTCAAGGGAGATTTGAATACAAATATCGGTATTCAGTTCTATATGTTTAGATTATAAATGGTTTTACAAGGTTAGTCAAATCATTCTGAAAGGTGTCTTAACAAATGAGATGTAAATGGATAAAATGACGTTGGTATTTACCAAATGTGCGAAGCAAGAAAGAATGAAGTCAATTGCCACAAAATGTAAAGTCGATAAGTTTTTAATTCGAAAAGGAAACCAAAGGAAACGCAATATGAATTTAAACCATTCCCATTAACCATTTTACGTCTGAGTGAGTGAGATTATTTATTCTCCTTTAGCTTTACAATAGTTGTGTGCAAATTGTGTGCAAATATCAATAAAAAAAGCGCTTACAAAATGATTGTAAACGCTTGATATTTAATCTGTGACCCCGGTGGGAATCGAACCCACGACCCATTGATTAAGAGTCAATTGCTCTACCAGCTGAGCTACAGAGTCTTATTGTTTAACTGATCTCAAAAGTTGCGCAAAGATAACCCCATTTTTTTATGTACAAGCCCATTTTTCCAAATTTATTGGAAAAGTTAGTCCGGAATACCTTAAAATCTGGTTTCACGGAAAGACGAATTATTAAGCATCAGGCCGTTGCAGTGAAAATTGCACTTGTTTTCAGAATTGATTTCAGTCCGTAACTCCTGAATTTCATTGATTTTCATATTAACGGAAGCTTTGGAATTGTAAAGCAAAACGTACTTCCTTTGCCGGGCTCGCTTTCAGCCATGATTTTTCCACCATGTTTTGATACAAATTCATTGCATAATACCAATCCAAGTCCTGTTCCTTTCTCTTTGAGGGTTCCCTGGGTGGAGAAATTTTCATCGATCCGAAACAATTTTTTAAGGTTTTTTTCACTTATGCCAACCCCATTATCGCGCACTGTCACGGACAACTCATCCGGTTTTTGTTGCACAGTAATGACAATCCTGCCCTCCGGATTTGTGAATTTAATGGCATTCGAGACCAGATTTCTTAAAACGGCACTGATCATGGCTTTATCAGCAAAAACGGTGGCAACCGGTGGTATCTCGCAGATGATGGTAATCGATTTTTGCCTGGCAGTATCATTTGATAACTCTGCAATTTCATTCACAAGGGTTACAATGTCGATTGTCTCGGGACAAAATTGCATGGTTCCTAACTGAGAACTTGACCACTGGAACAGATTCGTCAGCAAAGACATGGCACGCTCGGAAGATTTTTGGATGATTCCGGCATACTCCTCAATTTCCACATAATTTTTTTTACTGATCTGTTCAGCCAGGATATTGCTGAAACCCAGAATGGCAATGAAAGGGTTCTTCAGGTCATGGGCAATGATCGAAAAAAACTTGTCTTTTGTGGCATTGAGTTCACGCAATCGGAGTTCACTTTCCTGCAGTGAAATCCGGGCTTTTTCCTGCTCATCCTGCATTTTTTTTAATTCCAGAACAGACTTGATGGTGGGTACCAGGTTCTGTATATGCTTTACGGATTTAATTACATAGTCGGCTGCACCCATTTTCATCGCCTGAATGGCTATTTCTTCAGAACCAGTTCCGGTGACAATAATCACCGGTATACCCGGTTTTTTTTCTTTTACGAACTGCAAAACCTGCAAACCATCGAATCCAAGAATATTAAAATCACTGAGAACCAGGTCAAAATCATTTTCCAGCAATTGTTTTTCAAATCTTTCCCTGTTATCTGCTTCTACAACTTCAAAAACGTCTCTTCCTTCCTGAAGGGCAAATTTAACCAGCTGGCGATCGTGAATATTGTCATCAACATGCAGTATCCGGATTTTTGCTTCCATAAAACCTCAAATTAATATGCTTTTGCTTTCTGGTATTTCTCAATCGGGTGCTGAAATATTTAAAGTGAACCAGTAATCCGTAGTCTTTTTCACTACCTCAACAAAATCTTCAAAACGGATAGGCTTCATCAGGTAACTGTTTGCACCGATGTCATAACTCAGGGTTCGGTCGGCTGCCTCCATTGAAGATGTAAGAATAATTACCGGAATTCTCTTGAGCTTGTCGGCATTTTTTATCTGTTGCAACACCTCGAAGCCACCAATTCCCGGCATATTGAGATCGAGCAAAATAATGTCGGGCAATGGGTATAGCGTAATGTCAGTGTATTTATTACGGCCGAAGAGGTAGTCAAGCGCTTCCATGCCATTTCGAAAAACATTGACCGAATTCTGAAGCTTAGCTTCATTGAATGCATCTAAAGTTAGTCTGATATCCATATAATTATCTTCCACTAACATTATTTGTGCCTGGTGATTCATTTAAATGGTTTTTATTGGTTAAGTTTATGATAAATGTACTGCCGGTGCCCATGACTGATTCCACGCTTATCGATCCATGAAGCAAATTAAGGGCTTTACGAACCGTGGCAAGTCCTATACCTGTTCCGGGGTATTCGTCTTCACTATGCAGGCGTTGGAAAACATTGAATATTTTCTCCTGGTATTCTTGTGGTATTCCAATTCCGTTATCGGTAATTTTCAGAATATATCCTTTGTCATTAGGTTCACAAGTGATTTTTATCTCAAGTTGGATATCCTTACGGCGGTAGGTAATTGCATTTTCGATCAGGTTAGAAAAAATCTGGCGAAGCAGGCTTTCATCACCCCATATTTCTGGCAACTCTTTATCCACGAAAAATTTGGCTCCGATTTCATTGAGTTTTGTTATAAAATCCGTAAATATATTATCAATGATTTTGCTGAGCTGGATAGGGCTCAAATTCAGTGATTTGCGTCCAAGACGGGAATATTCGAGTAAATCGTTGATTAACTGGTCCATTCGAAGACTGGCTTCAACGATATAATCCATGTATTGACGACCTTGTTCATTAAGTGACTCGCGATGCCGTGTGGAGAGAATATGGGAAAATCCGCTGATAGCCCTTAATGGGGCACGCAGATCGTGCGAAATGGAATAACTGAAGGATTCCAATTCATTGTTGATGCCTTCAAGTTGTTCCGTTCTCCGAGCAACTCGTTCTTCGAGTGTATGGTTCAGTTGCTGAATTTCCTGTTCTGCCAGCTTGCGATCAGTAATGTCTTCAAATGCGCCAAGCACCCCGATAATGTTCCCTTCCTGATTCCTCAGGGGAATCTTGCTGGTCAGCACATCAGTAACGCGACCATCTTTAGTAAGCTTCGTCTCTTCGTAGTTAATCTTGGAAATCCCGGTTTCCATTACCCTCCGGTCGTCGGCCCTGTAACTCTCCGCCTCGGTATCCTTCCAGGGCAGGTCAAGGTCGGTCAAACCGATGATCTCCTCGGGGGAACTTAGTCCCGCATTTGCAGAAAACAGGTAGTTGCAGCCCAGATATACGCTGTTACGATCCTTCCAAAACACAAATGAGGGCATTTGGTTCAGGATAAGATTCAGCATTTGGGATGATTCCCATAGCGATTCCTCAACCCGTTTGCGTTCTTCCAGTACATTTGCGAGTTTGATGTTGCTATAACTCAGGTCCCCTATTATTTCTCCCAAACCAGCATAGAAGGACATCGCTGCATTATGGGTTTCATGACTCCAGCGTGGAACATTGTCGAGTGCTGCAATGTATTCCTGTTCATTAAATCCGTATTTTAGGGCTTGTTGCCGGAAGTTCTCATAATCTGGCGTTTCGTCATCAAACAAAAACTGTCCAAGAAAAATATTACCTACATAATTGTCTCCCAGCATAATAGGGGTAGATATATCCCATATGCTGTTTTGACAGCGGATCTGTTTGAATGTGCCAATTGGTACTTTTCGGCTGAGTTCGAGATCACTTTCGATGCACGACCGGCAAGACTCAGGATTAATCCGATGAAATTTAGTGCAGATATCCTGCCAGCCGGTTTTTACCAACACCTTGCCGTTAAGGTCAATGATTCCTATGCCAATATGGGTTAACCGGTAGAATTCATCCATCAGTTTCTGAATTTTCTCACTGTCGATAATGTCGGAGAGTTCCAATTCACTAATATCTA
>JBBQMW010000146.1:0-9216 GCA_038329265.1 Bacteroidales bacterium
GATGCGCCTTTCAGCAAATTGTCGGAAACAGATAAAATCATCAGTTTGTTACCGTGTTTTTCAAGATAGACAATTGCTTTATTGGTATTTACGACTTGCTTTAAATCAGGATTTGTTTTACTTACAAACACAAACGGATGCAATTCGTAATAATCCTGATACAGTTTCCGTGTGTCTTCAATAGAGCCGTCAAATTTGGTGTAAACCGAAGCAAATATGCCTCGGGTATGATTTCCGCGAACCGGAATGAAGTTGATATCGTAATTAAAATCAGGTTGTAACTGTTTAAAGCTTTGGTCAATTTCGCCCAAATGCTGATGTTCGAATGCTTTGTAAACCGACACATTATTGTTTCTCCAACTAAAATGCGAGGTTTCACTCGGTGCCTGACCTGCTCCTGTTGAGCCAGTAATGGCATTCACATGCAATTCGTCTTTGATCAATCCGGCAGCAGCCAATGGCAAAACAGCCAATTGAATTCCGGTTGCAAAACATCCGGGATTGGCAATTCTATTTGATTTTCGGATCAACTCCCGATTCAATTCGGGCAGCCCATAAACGAAGTCGTTGCCTTCGCATTTTAACCTGAAATCGTGGCTTAGATCGATCAATTTTACACGTTCAGGAATCGGATTTTTCTGAAGAAATTCTTTCGATTTGCCATGACCCATGCAGAAAAAGGCCACATCGATCAATGAAAAATCAGCTTTAGCTTCAAACTGTATTTCGGTGTCTCCCAATAAATCAGTATGGACATCAGAAAGCAAATTTCCGGCATTGCTGCTGCTCTGTACAAATGTCAGTTCAGCCTGCGGATGATTCAGTAAAATACGAATCAGTTCACCGGCAGTATAACCTGCACCACCTATAATTCCAACAGCCACAGCCCCCCTCTTATTCCCGCGCAGTGGGAAAGATTTGGTTTCCATAGGATTGTCTTTTATATTAATAATGGTCATTTTTTTTATTTCAATTATTCGTTTTGTTTGTGTGAAGAGAAATGATTCGCGCTTCTCAATATCCTCCCCCTTGGGGGAGTTAGTGGGGGCTTTCTAAAAGCCGTGATTTACAGAATTGTGGATTTTCAGCGAAGTAGAAAGCACTTTGGTAAATCCTTTCACATCGTCGGCGGTCCAGGCTGAGTTTTTCTCGCCGTATTCACCAAATTCAGAGCGCATCAGGTCGTGATCAGACTCAACACCAACCAGAACGAAGTTGTATGGTTTTAGTTTCACGATCACTTTTCCGGTAACATTTTCCTGTGAGTGTTCGAGGAATTTCTCGATGTCGCGCATAACAGGCTCAAAGTAAAGTGCTTCGTGCAAGAACATACCATACCAGTTACCCAGTTGTTCTTTCCAGTATTGCTGCCATTTGGTCAAGGTATGTTTTTCGAGCATCTGGTGTGCCTTGATGATGATGATTGGAGCAGCAGCTTCAAAACCCACACGACCTTTTATTCCGATGATGGTATCTCCGATGTGCATGTCGCGGCCTATGGCAAAAGGTGAAGCAAAAGCATCCAATGCACGGATGGCATTCACCGGATTCTCGAAAATTTCACCATTCACGCCTTTTAACTCACCGCCTATAAAATCGAGGGTAATCTCTTTTTCTAAGGTTTCTGTCAGTTGCGACGGATATGCTTCTTCAGGTAAAGTTTTATTCGATTTCAAAGTTTCTTTCCCACCGATGCTGGTTCCCCAAAGTCCTTTATTGATAGAGTAATCCATCTTTTTCCAGTCAGCTTCAACACCGTGAGCTTTCAGGTAGTCAATTTCTTCCTGACGGCTGAGTTCCAAATCGCGGGTAGGAGTGAGGATACCGATCTCCGGAGCCAAAATCTGGAAGGTCAGGTCGAAGCGAACCTGATCATTTCCGGCACCTGTACTTCCGTGAGCTACGTATTTTGCACCTATTTGCTTGGCATATTCGATAATGGCAATGGCCTGAAATACGCGTTCCGAACTCACCGAAATCGGGTAAGTATTGTTCCGGAGAATATTTCCGAAAACCATGTATTTGATACTTTTTTCGTAATACGAATCAGTCACGTCAAGAGCGACATGTTTAATTGCTCCGAGCTGGTATGCCTTTTTTTCAAAAATATCCAGATCTGACTGGGTAAATCCACCTGTATTGGCAATGGCTGTATAAACATCCATGTTTTTTTCAACCGACAGGTATTTGGCGCAATACGAAGTATCTAAACCTCCGCTAAATGCTAAAACTACTTTATCTTTCATGATGATAGATTTTGCGAATTAAAAAATGAAAAACTTCCGGCTTTTTTTAGCTTGATTTCCATTTTTGTTTGGTTTTAATTTATTAATAATGTCGAGTAGTGTACCTTTTATTGCCCAACCACTATTTTGCTTTTTTTCTTCTTGTTTCTCTTCAGTTTTCTTTTCCTGCTCCCAGGCCGGATCGAATAACATGCCGGTGCAGAGGCATTTACTTTTCCCTGTACGTTCCAGAATATCATGATTCACGCAGCTTTTGCAGCCATTCCAGAAAACTTCGTCATCAGTTAATTCTGAAAAAGTGACCGGACGATAGCCCAGTTCGTGGTTGATTTTCATGACAGCCAAGCCAGTGGTCAACCCGAATATTTTGGCACTTGGATAGAGTTGTCTGGAAAGAGTAAATGCTTTACGCTTAATTTCGGTAGCAAGTCCGATTCCACGATAATCTTTCACAACAATCAATCCGGAGTTTGCTACAAAGCTTTTCGCGCCCCAGGTTTCTACGTAGCAGAATCCGGCGAAAGTTTCATTGTTATCAAGTGCGATGATTGCTTTACCCTGAAGCATTTTGTCGGCAATGTATTCGTAGGTACGACGGGCAATACCGGTACCACGCTCTTTAGAAGCAATGTCGATGGCATCATTCACCGCGTCAACGTATTTCAGGTGCTCTTCGGTGGCGACCAGTATTTGAATATTTTTTAATTCTTTCATTTTCGTTCTTAAATAAATTTCCATTTTTATCAAATCCGGGGGATTTGCATGTTTATATAAAATTTCAGGATGATCGAAGTGTACGACCCGGGCTGGGGTCGAATATTGCTTTGAACAATCTTATTATATAAAACATGTTATTCCTCCGGAATCTTTGGGAAACGTTTAATTCCTTTTTTTTATTAATTCCATTTCGTCCGAAACATCGAATCCACTTCTTTCAACCGATTTTTGCGGACGATTTTGTTGTTTTTCCCTTACCCTATTATCTGTCGCCCTTGCAGGTCTAAGCTTCCATGGCTTTCAACAGCATTCAACTGACTTCTTTTTTCTCTATCTTTGCCTTCTTTCTGACTACTGCGACTGCCCACTGAACACTTTTTATCCCAGTTTATCTTCCAGTTTTGGCATAATCAGGATCAGGCAGTTGATCAGATCGCTATGAGTAACACCTTCGCGCAAAATGATCAGAATGGTGTCGTCGCCTGCAATGGTGCCAATTATTTCGTAAGGTTCAGCATTGTCAATTACCACAGCCAAACTGCTTGCGTAACCCGGCATGGTTTTCATTACCGCCAGATTTCCGGAGAACTGTAAATCGCGAAAACCATCGGCCAGAAAATTAATCCGTGAATTTTCGCGCAGATTTTCAGTATTCACACCTTCAGGAATTACGTACACATAGCCCAATGCCTGATCGGAAACTTTTGCAACTTTCAGTATTTTTAAATCGCGTGAAAGTGTTGCTTGTGTCAATTCAAAGCCCTGATCTTTCATGATGTGCAAAAGTTCATCCTGATTGCTGATCCGGCCATTGAGAATTGCCTGTTTAATGGCAAGCTGTCGTTTGGTGCGATTCTTCATTTTGTATATTTATACATTTTCGATGCAAATTTATGCAAAAATATTAATAACAAGCTTTTTTTTCAGAAAATAATATCTATTTTTGTGGCAGAAATAAAACACACAAACGAATTGAAACATGAAAAGTATCGGATTGAAAATCCGAAGTTACATAGTAAAGAGAGTTTGTTTAAAAATAACAACCATGCGTTTGCCCTACAGCCGTAGTCAAACGCATTTTTTTTAATATTTAGCATTGAAACGATGACACAACTTAGAAAAGTAAGATTGATTCTTGAAGACGGGACAACTTTTGAAGGAAAATCGTTCGGATATGAAAAGTCAGCAGCCGGAGAAGTGGTTTTTTATACCGCTATGACTGGTTATCCGGAAAGTTTAACAGATCCTTCATATACGGGTCAGATCTTGGTTTCAACCTTCCCGTTGATTGGAAATTATGGTGTGCCAAGTGACTCGAAAGATCAAAATTTGTATGAATTTTATGAATCGGACAAGATTCACATCACCGGTTTAATTGTTTCGGATTATTCATTCGAATACAGCCATTGGAACGCTATCAAAAGTTTGGGAGATTGGCTGAAAGAGCATAAAGTGCCCGGTTTATTCGGAATTGATACCCGAGCGCTAACCAAAATTATTCGTGTAAAAGGTTCGTTGCTTGGCAAAATTGAGTTTGATGATGAAGTGATTGATTTTTACGATCCGAATCAGGAAAACCTGGTTGCCATTGCCAGTACTGATAAAGTTGAAGTATTTGGAAACGGAGAACACCGCATCGTTTTAGTCGATTGCGGCGTAAAATACAATATCATTCGCTGTTTGATTAACCGAAACGCAACGGTTATCGTTGTGCCTTGGGATTACGATTTCAGCAACGAAAATTTTGACGGAATCTTCCTGTCGAACGGTCCGGGCGACCCTGCCTTGTGTGTTGCAACCGTTGAAAACATTAAAAAAACGATGGATGCTGAAAAGCCAATCATGGGAATTTGCCTCGGAAACCAGTTACTGGCGCTTGCTGCCGGAGCTGAAACTTACAAGCTGAAATTCGGTCACCGCAGCCACAATCAACCGGTATTGTTGCAGGGAACCGATCGCTGTTTCATTACTTCGCAGAACCACGGTTTTGCGGTTGACACCAAAACTTTACCCGAAGATTGGGAACCTTTGTTTACCAATGTGAACGACCAAACCAATGAAGGAATCCGTCACAAAACGAAACCATTTTTCTCTACCCAGTTTCACCCTGAAGCCGCCAGCGGACCGGTTGACACGGAGTTTTTGTTCGACGATTTTTTGAACAATGTTATAGAATATAAAAGAAAAAATAAAAACCCATCATAAATCTCCAACGGGAATGGAACTTTATTTGCTCCAGTCTCGATTTTCTTTTTATTCCGTTGAAAGAAAGGCTGTTTTGATATAGAATTATTAGCTAATATTGTAAAAATGATGTTTATGAAAAAAATTGAATTGACCGCAGTTTTTGAACCTTGTGATGAAGGTGGTTTTATGGCATATATTCAGGAAATTCAGGGAATAAACACACAGGGAGAAACCATCGAAGAAGCCAAGGAAAATCTGGCAGATTCTATAAGCTTGGTTTTTGAGGATATCAGGGCTGCAAGCATGAAAAACATAACAAAAAAGATGGTTACCCAAACCATGTCGTTTAGCTTCTAATGAAAAGGAAGAAATTTCTAAAACACCTTGATAAATACGGATGTATTTTTGTCCGTGAAGGTGGAAGCCACACCCTTTACCGAAACCCAGATAATGGCAAATTTTCAACCGTGCCACGTCACCCGGATATAAAGGAAAATTTATGCCGAAAAAATATGTAAAGACCTTGATATTAAGGAAATTGTATAAATTAGCTGTTTTGAAATTATTAGAATCATGATAAATAAAGACATTAAAAAAGTAATCGTACTGGGGTCGGGAGCGCTGAAAATTGGTGAGGCCGGTGAGTTCGACTATTCCGGATCGCAGGCACTGAAAGCGCTGAAGGAAGAGAATGTGGAAACCATTCTGATTAATCCGAATATTGCGACCATTCAGACTTCGGAAGATATTGCTGACCGGATTTATTTTCTTCCGGTAACTCCATTTTTTGTGGAACAGGTGATCATCAAGGAAAAACCTGATGGCATTCTGCTGGCCTTTGGTGGACAAACGGCCTTAAACTGTGGCGTTGCGCTTTTCCGCCAGGGAATTCTGGAAAAATACAATGTAAAGGTTGTTGGAACTCCGGTTCAATCGATTATTGATACCGAAGACCGTGAAATTTTTGCCGGAAAACTGGCCGAAATTGATGTACTAACTCCCCGAAGCATTGCTTGTTTAAATATGGAAGCAGCCTTTGCAGCTGTCAAAATAATAGGTTATCCTATTATCATTCGTGCAGCTTATACGCTTGGCGGACTGGGAAGCGGATTTTGTGCCAACGACGAAGAACTGGAGTCATTGGCATCGAAAGCATTCACTTATTCACCACAAATTTTGGTTGAAGAATCGATCAAAGGCTGGAAAGAAGTGGAATACGAAGTGGTTCGCGACCGTTTCAACAACTGTATCACAGTTTGTAACATGGAGAACTTCGATCCGCTTGGAATTCACACCGGCGAAAGTATCGTAGTTGCTCCATCGCAAACACTTTCAAATTCAGAATATCACAAACTACGTTCACTAGCCATCAAGATTATCCGTCACATCGGAATCGTTGGCGAATGTAACGTACAATATGCGCTTGATCCGCACTCTGAAGATTACCGTGTGATTGAAGTAAATGCCCGTCTGTCGCGCTCTTCAGCGCTGGCATCGAAAGCAACCGGTTATCCGCTGGCTTTTGTGGCTGCCAAATTAGGTTTGGGCTACGGATTGCATCAACTGAACAATCAGGTAACTAAAGTTACCACGGCAGCATTCGAACCAGCACTCGATTATATCGTTTGTAAAATTCCACGCTGGGATTTGAATAAATTTTCCGGAGTATCGAAAAACCTGGGGAGTTCGATGAAATCAGTGGGTGAAATCATGTCGATTGGTCGGTCATTCGAAGAAGCTATCCAGAAAGGTATCCGGATGGTTGGAATCGGAATGCACGGGTTTGTAGCTAATAATGAAGAAATCACCATCGAGCAGATTGACGAAGAATTGAGCAACCCAACCGACCGTCGAATTTTCGCAGTTGCCGAAGCGTTCAACAAAGGTTATTCGGTGGATGAAATCTACGAAAAGACCAAAATCGACCGCTGGTTCCTGCAAAAGCTGCAAAATATTCATGTCACAAAAAATAAGCTTGAAGCAGTTAATTCGCTTCCTTCATTGGATGACTCCTTGTTGCTTCAGGCTAAAAAAGAAGGATATTCTGACTTTCAAATTGCACGATTAGTGTTAAAATCGACCAACAAGGAAATTAATGGCGATTTACTGAAAGTGCGCGACTGGCGTAAAAGCAAGAAGATTCTGCCTTCAGTCAAACAAATTGATACGCTTGCAGGAGAATATCCGGCACAAACCAACTACCTGTATCTGACCTACAACGGAAACGAACACGATGTGGAGTTTCAGCAAGATGATAAATCGGTGATTGTTTTGGGTTCGGGTGCATATCGAATCGGAAGTTCTGTTGAGTTCGACTGGTGTAGTGTGAATGCAATTACAACCATACACAAGGAAGGATACCGCTCAATCATGATCAACTACAATCCGGAGACTGTGAGTACCGACTACGATACCTGCGATCGGCTGTATTTTGATGAGCTGACTTTCGAACGGGTTATGGATATTGTTGATCTGGAAGTTCCGAAAGGGTTGGTACTTTCCATGGGAGGACAGATTCCAAATAACCTGGCCATGAAACTGCATCGCCAGAATGTACCGATTTTGGGAACTTCACCTTTGAATATTGACCGTGCAGAAGACCGAAAAAAGTTCAGTTCTTTATGCGATAATCTGGGTATCGATCAGCCACGCTGGTCGGAATTAACCAGCATCGAAGATATTTACACATTTGTGGATGAAGTTGGCTTCCCGGTTTTGATTCGTCCTTCGTATGTGCTTTCAGGTGCAGCTATGAATGTGGTTTCGAACAAAGACCAGTTGCAACATTTCCTGACTCTGGCTGCCAATGTTTCGAAAGAACATCCGGTTGTAGTTTCAGAATTTATTGAGCAGGCGAAGGAAATCGAGATTGATGCTGTTGCCAAAAACGGTGAAGTGGTGGCATATGCCATTTCGGAACACGTTGAATTTGCCGGGGTTCATTCAGGTGATGCAACCATTGTATTTCCTCCTCAGAAATTGTATATTGAAACGATCCGCCGTATCAAGAAAATTGCACGTCAGATTGCCAAAGAGCTCAATATTACCGGGCCTTTCAACATGCAATTACTTGCCAAGGACAATGATATTAAGGTGATTGAATGTAACCTTCGGGCATCGCGTAGTTTTCCGTTTGTGTCGAAGGTAATGAAATATAACCTGATTGAAATTGCGACACAGGTGATGCTCGATGCTCCGTTCCAGTCTCCGGACAAGTCGTTGTTCGAACTGGATTATGTTGGCGTAAAAGCAGCGCAGTTCTCGTTTGCGCGTTTGTTGAATGCCGATCCTGTTTTGGGTGTCGATATGTCATCAACTGGTGAAGTGGGCTGTATCGGCGAAAACTTCTACGAAGCGATCCTGAAATCGATGCTTTCGGTGGGTTATTCCATTCCGAAGAAAAACATCCTGATTTCGTCAGGAGAAACCCGCTCGAAAATAGAATTGCTTGCCAGTGCCAAAATGCTTTCGGAACGCGGTTTTAACCTGTATGCAACAGGTGGAACCCAGCAGTTTCTGGCAGATAACGGTGTTGCATCAACCCGTTTATATTGGCCCGATGAAACCAACAAGCACCCGAACACGCTGGAATACATCAAGGAAAAGAAGATTGATTTGGTGATCAATATTCCGAAAGACCACACTACGCGCGAGATCACGAATGGGTACACCATTCGCCGCAGTGCGATTGATTACAGTATTCCGCTCATTACCAACGCCCGTGTGGCCAGCGCATTTATTTATGCCTTTTGCAAATACAACATTGAAGATTTGACCATTAAAAGCTGGGACGAATACAAAGATTAATTTCATGGTAGCGACGCGATTAATCGCGTCGCTACCCGATAAAATATAAAGGTCATCCTGAAGTCAGATTTGGGACGACCTTTTTTATTTTATGACAGCGCCAGAACCACGGAACAGACGTATCCACCCCACCAAACCCATCTTACACGATTAAATTTTTGTCGATAAATTGCGGAAGCAGATCTTTGAGTCCTGAAGTTTTGGTATCGTTGATATTTTGGATTACATAGGTGAGCCATTTCTGCGGATCGATGTCGTG
>JBBQMW010000147.1:0-9121 GCA_038329265.1 Bacteroidales bacterium
TTCAAATCCTGACAAATGAGCCATTTGATATAATTGATATTTGATCTTTTTAATTGTTTTTCCCTTATTAGTGCGACTCTTTTATCAGGCATTTTCTCAAGGTAAACCATTTTCCATGGACCTTTGCCCGAGGTGTACCGAATATGTCCTTGGTTGTGTTCCTCAAGTCTCACTACTGGATATGAAGTGTATCCTTTGTAATAGACACCGGATTGCTCTGATTGTAGAATGTAAACGTAATATTCCATAACGCAAAAAAGAGAGAATGGATCATTAACTTTGCATCAAAACTGAAACGGTTTACAATGGAATACTATCAGAAACAGATTCGTTCAGAATTATCGGTCTGGCAAATGCAAATGCTTCAGCGGCCATCTCTTGTCAACTGGCTATCAAAAAAAGTACAGGTAAAAATCAATACGTGGATACCCGAAAAAGTACATCAGGCTATCACATCAACCATCAAGCAAATGATACGGGGCGTTTTATTCGGCGCAACCCATACCACAGCCAAACCTTTGTTGGGAGAATCGTTTCAGGAATGCGAAGCTGCCGTGCTGAAAAGAATTGAATTTTACAAAAACACCGCTGCTGTTGAAGGGGGAATAACCGGAGCCGGTGGTATATTGCTGGGCCTCGCCGATTTTCCTATTTTAATCGGGCTTAAACTGAAATTACTGTTCGATATTTCGTCGATGTATGGATTTGATGTAACCGATTATAAAGAAAGGGTGTACCTGTTGCATATTTTTGAGCTGGCATTCTCGAGTCATGAACACAGGCGAAAAATTTATCTCGAAATGGTTGATTGGGATACAAAAAGCAAAGAACTTCCAGAAGATATAAATCAATTCGACTGGCGGAATTTTCAGCAGGAATACCGCGATTACATTGACCTTGCAAAGATGGCTCAACTTATACCCGTCATAGGTGCGCCTGTTGGTTTCGTGGTTAACTCACGCCTGATCAAAAAACTGGGACTAACGGCCATGAATGCTTACCGCATGAGACTTTTGAAAAATGATGTGAACCTAAAACAACGATAGAAAGCAGTGGTTTTACTGCCCCATCCCTAACCCTTCCCCAATAGTTCGACAAGCTCACTAAACTATTGGGAAGGGGACAGATTGCAGAATTTCTGAATAGTTGATCTTTAAAGAAAATTCGTATTGATCTTATAGGATATAAAGTCCCCCTTGGGGGATTAGGGGGCTGTGTCTTGTAACTCCGTATTTCACTACTGAGTACATCGTTCATGGAGATAAAAATAATGGTTTTACTGCCCCATCCCTAACCCTCCCCCAAAATTGGGAAGGGGACAGATTGCAGAAGTTCTGAATAGTTGATCTTTAAAGAAAATCCGTATTGATCTTGCAGAATCTAAAGTCCCCCGTTTGGGGGATTAGGGGGCTGTGTCTTGTAACTCGCTATTTCACACTACTGAGTACATCGTTCATGGAGATAAAGATAGTGGTTTTACTGCCCCATCCCTAACCTCCCCAATAGTTCGACAAGCTCACTAAACTATTGGGAAGGGGACAGATTGCAGAAGTTCGGAATAGTTGATCTTTAAAGAAAATCCGTATTGATCTTGCAGAATCTAAAGTCCCCCGTTTGGGGGATTAGGGGGCTGTGTCTTGTAACTCCGTATTTCACTACTGAGTACATCGTTCATGGAGATAAAGATAATGGTTTTACTGCCCCATCTCTAGCCCTCCCCCAAAATTGGGAAGGGGACAGATTGCAGAATTTCTGAATAGTTGATCTTTAAAGAAAATTCGTATTGATCTTGCAGGATATAAAGTCCCCCGTTTGGGGGATTAGGGGGCTGTGTCTTGTAACTCGCTATTTCACTACTGAGTACATCGTTCATGGAGATAAAAATAATGGTTTTACTGCCCCATCCCTAACCCTCCCCCAAAATTGGGAAGGGGACAGATTGCAGAAGTTCGGAATAGTTGATCTTTAAAGAAAATCCGTATTGATCTTGCAGGATCTAAAGTCCCCCGTTTGGGGGATTAGGGGGCTGTGTCTTGTAACTCGCTATTTCACTACTGAGTACATCGTTCATGGAGATAAAGATAATGGTTTTACTGCCCCATCCCTAACCCTTCCCCAAAATTGGGAAGGGGACAGATTGCAGAATTTCTGAATAGTTGATCTTTAAAGAAAATTCGTATTGATCTTGCAGTATCTAAAGTCCCCAGTTTTGGGGGATTAGGGGGCTTTCATCTTTTCAATGGCCACATCCGTCGCTTTCAGAATGGCTTCGTTCGAGAGTGGTTCGCCCACCGCCTGATGCATCCATTCGTTGGGTGTAAGTTGTCCGAGTGCGAAAATGCGCAGCACTTCAGGAGCAAACTCTTGGGTTTTAAAATGTTCTTCGAGCTGGAAATGAATGAGGTGACCAAAGGCGTAATTTGGCAGGTACATCGGCGAATTCACCATGTGCGAATAGATGCCAAGTATGGTCTGGTCCCGCATCCCGAAAACCGGCGCGTAATAAGTGTTCCAAACGTCTTTGGTGATTTGCAGAACGGCATCACGCAGTTCAATCGAGGTGCTGTTTGGGTTGGCATACAACCACTGCCACATTTTCATATCCACCATCGAAACGCCCATAATTTCGTAGAGCGACCAGAAAATATCCAGTGTTTTCAGGTATTCTTTCTCCGGATTCGAGTCTTTCATGTTAAGCAAAAACAGGTCGCGTTCCTGAAACACAAAGGCCAGCGCCTCGGTGAATGCGGTGTTTGGCACGCCGTTGATCATGTAATTGGGCACATCGTTGAGCGAAATGGTCTGCTCCACATTGTGTCCGAACTCGTGAACGGCGATGTTGTATCCTTTGTAATTCATTCCGGTAGCCGGAATGCGGGTGCGCAGGTGAGCCTTTTCGCTTTTCATCGAAGCGCCCCAGGCATGACCCGAACCACGGGCCGGATCAACGGATATGCGCGAAGCCAGAAACTCAGCCTTTTCATTGGTGAATCCCAGTTTCAGGAGCATATTTCCCAAATCGGCTTCCAGTGCGGCGGCATTCGGGTATTTCTTTTGAGTAATCGCGTTCAGGCTTTCTTCGTTGATCGAACTCCGGGCTTTAAATCCGTCGTACCAAATGTCCCACGGTTGAAGTTCGCGCCCCAGTCGTTTCTTAATAATTGCGGCCACATCCTGCACCTCCGACGAACTTAAAAATTCGTTGAAAAGCTTCTGCACATCGGGCTGCGGCACCTGCATGTTCACCGAAAATGCCCGCTCAATGGCAGTATTCACAGTTGGATAATACGGATCGAGCGCCTGATAAACACGGAAAGTATTCAGGATTTGCTGATAGCGTCCGTCGGTTTCTGCCGGGCTGTCGCTCATTGTTCCTGAAGCCTGTACCTGATTCGAAATCGGGTTCCAGTCCTGTTTTCCGGAGTTAATGACCGCTTTTGGGATGGTTTGATCGACAATGCGCTCCATCACTTTATAAATCATGGCCTGCTTTTCGAAACCCACTTCCTTGTTCGAATAGTTGGCTTTAATCTCATCGCGCAGGTTCCAGTGACTCAGCAAAACCATATCTTCCGGAAAAAGTTTCTGATTTTCGTCATTCAGTAAATGACCCATAAAAATGTTGTAATCGGCAATGTAGGCATCCGATTCGGATGAAACTTTCGACTCCAGCTGAACCAGATCAGAGGGTACCCGCGAGCTGAAAACATCGCCCAACCGGGCAAAACCCCATTCCTGCGGTGTCCAGTTTGGTCCTGAAATGTTTTTTTCTTCGGTGGTGTAATACGGAAAGTTGAGTGCCACAATAAAGGCTATTTTATTTTCGTAAAGGTCGTTGATGAGGTGAGCGCCGGGATTATATCCGGCAAACAGCGGATCAATCGGCAATTCTTCACCTTTCTGAAGCTGCACATTTTCCTGAAGGTCGAGTGTCATTTTGTTGAAATGTCCGTACAGCGACTCCAGGTATTCGGAGAAACGTTTGAACGAAGCTTCCTTTTGAGCCGGATCAGTTGTAAAATTTTCGCTGCAAAACTTCACGAAATCATCCGGAGTTCCATCTTCGTCGCGCCAAAGCGAGGCCGCATGTTGAACACCCTTTTCTATGATTGCCGGATTGTTGCCTTGAGTTTGAGCGCTAATCGCTTTCACTGCTTCGGCAATAGTTTCTTCAGTAACACCGGTTGGCACAGGCAGTGTGGTACCTTTTTTCTTGATGGTTGACTGGCAGGCTGAAATCATAACAACACAGGCTAAAATGAGAATGTAATTTTTGATCATATCGGGTATAAACTAGGTGATTGGTAAATGAATCTCCGAAAATAGGTAAAAGTTTTTGTTCAGGAAATGATCTGCGAACATGTTGGCAGGTAAAAACCATTTCACTACCTTTTAAACTTTATTAGATCAAGATAAAAAACTGTCATTCAGAGCGAAGCGATGAATCTCTTGATTTTTAGTAGGTCACTAATGAAACTTTATGTACTCTTCCTTGTTTAATACAACGTTAAGCCTCAGACCTTATACTTCATGATTAAGTTTAAATACAAACCCTTAAAACTAATGAAAATGAAAAATTCAAATCGACTTCTGACAATCGGTATGCCGGCAATTGCACTTCTGGTATTTTCAGTTATTCCGTCGAATGGTTACTGCCAGGGAAAAAGCAAAGAGGAGACACTCGCGCTTTTTCCACAACCGGTTTCCGGCGTGTTTGGCAATTCATGCGTGGGATGCCACAATGATCAAAGCCAGGGAAAAGCCAAGGAATTCCTGAATTTTTCGAGCTGGGATAAACTTACCGCCAAAGAACAGAAAAAAACAAGTAAAGAAATTGGCAAAATGGTCAGAAAGAATATGATGCCACCGGCAGGTTTCCTCGAAAAATTTCCCCAGGCCGCGTTGACTCCTGATCGTACAAAAACCATTCAGAACTGGGCTTCTGCGGTGAAGAAAGGGAAATAGTTTAAGGCAAGCTTTATAGAGCAATCATTGTAAGTGCACAATTTATCCAAAGAATTAGCGATAAAATCGTCAATGCAATATTCTGATTTTATTACATTTGCAGTATGAATCAAATTGAAAAGAATATTGATATAATTCGTGATTTGTGCTTAAAACACAAAGTAGGAAAGCTATTTGCATTTGGTTCAATTTTGACCAATAGATTTCAGGAAGATAGTGATATCGATTTTTTAGTTGACTTCGCCGGAGTTGATTTATACGATTATGCAGACAATTATTTTGACTTAAAGTTTTCACTCGAAAGTCTCTTTAGCCGCAAGGTAGATCTATTGGAAAATAAAGCTATTCAAAATCCATACCTGCGTAATTCAATTGATTCAACCAAACAACTTATTTATGGATAGCAGATCATTGGCGAAGCAATCAACCGAATACTCCGCAAAGATCCTGATTTTCAGATTGAGAATGCGCAGAAAATTATTGGAACCCGTAATCGAATTGCTCATGGATACGACAAGATCTCAGATGATTTGATTTGGAGTATTGTAATCAATCACTTGCCAAAACTAAAAGCTGAAATTATTTCGATGATCTGAGTCCAACCATAATCCAACTTCTCTTCCAAAATAGAGAACCTGCTTTCAACCGGATATTCCGATCGAAAGCAGGTTTTTTATTTTTCAATTCCGGAAGAAATCTACACTTCCTTATTCATGATATTTAGCTTTCCTAAAATCCAGAAAATAAGCGAAAGCACTACTCCGATGATGGCTGCAAAGGCCATTCCTTTCAGCTGAACCGATCCAATGTTAATGCTTGCACCGCTAACTCCCACCACAAAGGTTAATGCACCCAGTACCATGTTGCTGTTCTTGCCGAAATCAACTTTCTGCCCCACAAACATGCGGAACCCCTGAACTGCAATTACACCATACAACAACATCGTGATCCCGCCCATGACCGGACCCGGAATGGTTGAAATAGCTGCTGAAACTTTACCAATTAACGAAAAGGCGATGGCAAGAATGGCTGCTCCGCGAATAATCCAAACCGAATAAACACGGGTAATGGCCATTACACCAATATTTTCGCCATAAGTTGTATTTGGAGGTGAACCTGCAAAACCGGATAATACATTGCTGATTCCATCGCCAAGCAATGACTTGTGCAAACCCGGATCTTTCATCAGGTCCGTTTCAGTAATTTTTCCGGTTACGATCAAGTGGCTGATGTGTTCGGCTAAAACCACAATACATGCCGGAGCTATAATGACAATCGCATTGATATCGAAAACAGGAGTTTGAAATTTAGGAAGTGCAAACCATGCAGCATTGCTGATTGCAGCAGTGTCAACCATTCCCATGGCTAATGCCAGAAAATAACCGGCAACAACAGCAAAAAGGATAGGAATCACCTGCATGAAACCTCTAAAAAGAACAGAACCGGCTATTCCAACCAGTAAAGTAAACATCGATACAATAACCACATTGGTGTTCATCACAAATGGCTGAACCACCTGTCCAACATTGGTTGGCCAAGGTGCAAGACCCGCCTGCTGAGCAGCTACCGGAGCCAGTTCGAGTCCGATAATGGCAACCACAGCCCCCATTACGGCAGGAGGCATAACTATGTCGATCCATTTAATTCCCCAGAATTTGACGACAAATGAAATCAGGATAAAGAACAAACCGAAGAAGATAAATCCTGATTGTGCATGAGTAAAACCACCATAAGTACTAATAACAAGCATGGCCGGGGCGATGAATGCAAAACTGGATCCCAGATAAGCCGGAATGCCACCTTTAGTAACCCAGGTATAAATCAAGGTTCCAATACCGTTCATCAGCAAAGCAATTGCAGGGTCGATGCCCAACAGAATAGGAACCAGAATTGTAGCACCAAACATGGCTGTTAAATGCTGAAAGCTGAGTGGTAAACTCTCTAAAAGAGGCAGTTTCTCATGAATACCGATAATTCGTCTCGCCATTTTTTGTTCTCCTTTTTGAATTAAATTTTAGTTTTTTTACATGGGTTTATGGGCTGATATTTAAACCGGGTGAAATTAACAAGATTTTACAAAATGGTTCAGCAGCTTCGGAAATAGATATCCACAAAAATTGTTAGCAACACTTTACTTTGTTGGGATATACATAAGAATCTGCAAAAAATTCTTAATTTCACAAATTGGATCATAACTAATTTATGAAACATTTACCGATTGCATTTTTTGTTTATTTCTCCCTGATATCCTTCGGACAGGCTGATTGTTACAACCGCGGCCCCAACCTTGACCGTGAAATCGTGGAAAGAGTTGGTGTTGGTAAGGATAATAAACCTATAAAAGTCACTGCAATGACATCGATGGAATATGACTTCATTGGAAGCAAAAACCAAATTACAACGTCACTTGCAAATCATCAGTTAGTTATGTTGATGAGGCTGACAATGCATCAATAAACACAAATAAGGATGAAGATGATCCGACAAAAACGAATGAAATAATACGTAAGCTGGCACATGTCTTTACACAAACAACATACGTTGGTTTTACGGCAACTCCCTACGCCAACGTATTTATAAATCCGCATACAACTGTCAAGATGGGTTGGTCGGACGGATACGGCGCACTAAAGAAAAAAGGCAGCCAAACTGACTGCCTTTATATTACTTTAAATGCAATAATCTTATTATTGACAAGTTGGACTCCACCAGAGGCTGTTTCCCCTTAAATTAACACCGGGGAGTTTACAACATATTTTTCTAAAAATGACCAACTGTTTTTCAGTGTATAACCATAAAATATAGATACACTTTAGCTGTAATATATGGGAATCAACAAGTACAGTTTTTTGAATTTCGAATTCTCCCTAAAATACCTTCAATAAAATATGATGTAGAACTAAAATTTTGCCAATTAGCCCTGTTTTAATATGTCATTTCGAACTATGGTTATTACACTAATTACCTTGATCTCATTTATTAATTAAAGTAAAAATGGATTTCCTAAGAATGAATTGTAATTTGAATTGTCAATTTTAATTATTTGACAAGCTTGTTTCTCGATTTGCGCAAGGCCTATAAAACAATTTTCCCGTTTATAAGAACTAAGCTCAAATTGATATATTTTTCCCCCAATACAATGTTTTGGATTTGGATCCAGTACGCAGATTTTCGTCAAATCATCGGTTAAGCCTATACCACTGGCTTTGAGAAGTGCTTCTTTTCGCGTCCAGATGCGATAGAAAGCATCAGTTTTAGCCTCTGCCTCATGCACATATTTAACTTCATCATGATGGAAATATTTTTGGATTAAGCCAATGAGA
Source organism: Bacteroidales bacterium (assembly GCA_038329265.1). Lineage (GTDB taxonomy): Bacteria > Bacteroidota > Bacteroidia > Bacteroidales > Prolixibacteraceae > Aquipluma. The sequence goes on from JBBQMW010000147.1 coordinate 8,289, forward strand.
TCTTCAAAATCCTGAATTTCTTCGATATCAATACCAAGCGAACCCTGTTTGCTAAATGCCATAGCCCATGACTCGTTAGTATGACTTATATTAAAATGCCAGGGGCAATTGCCAATGTAGGGCTTGCCGTGATTGCCATATTTGAATGACAAATCCTGAAGTTCAAGGTCTAGAAGTTTACACAAAAACCTGTTTAGGAAAAGATGCACTCCGTAAAACATTCTTTGGCCAGACCGGTTTTGAAATTGAATACCCTTTTCCCGCTCTGTAGGAAGAAGACAGTGAGACCAGTGGTTAATGTCATCCGGTAATTCATACTTCGAATAAAAAATAAAGGTTTTGTGGGCGCAATTTGCCAAATCAGTTATCATTCACTTTTTTTATAAGCCTTTATTTTCAATAAATTTCCGTAGTTCAATTGATACATTTTCTTTGTTTTCAGGGCAGTCAATTGCATCGAGATGCGAGCCTTTGAGCATAATGGTTTTTATCTCATTTACATGCGGGTTCCATCCCAGGTTTATTTCTTTTACGGCATTGCTTTTAACTTTAAAAAGAAGCATATTGCCAGAGAACTTCCCGGGATGATATTTTTTATAAATTTTCTCAACTTTCAGAGAATTTTTTCTCTTTCGTAATTCAGGGGATAACTTAAAGAGGCTTGTTATTGAAAGCATTAACAATGTATCTTGAATTCTTTTCTTAATAATATACGGTACTGCTACAAATATTTTGTCATAAATTACATTTTTCGTTCCGTAAATCTTAGCATTATGTTTCCATTTTTGCAGTTTGTTTACTTCTTCGAAAGATGAAGATGGATGAGAAGAATC
>JBBQMW010000148.1:0-9058 GCA_038329265.1 Bacteroidales bacterium
AATAAAAAATGCCCGACTTGCGGGCATTTTTTGTAATATCTCGGTAAAGAGTTGTTTGTTCGTAAATTATCTGCGGTCACGATTGTCGCGGCGATCACCACCACGATCACCACCACCACGATTATCACGACGGTCGCCGCCACCGCGGTTATCGTCACGACGTGGAGGACGGTCGTCATTGCTGCGTTCTGGTCTCTCTGGTCTGTCTGGCATTCCTTCCGGTTTTGGAAGCAATACGCGACGCGAAAGTTTCATTTTGCCATCGCGGTCCATATCAAGCAGTTTCACTTCAATTTCCTGACCTTCCTGAAGTTCTTCTTCTACCGTCTGTAAACGGTTCCAGCTGATTTCAGAAATATGAAGCAAGCCTTCTTTTCCCGGCATGATTTCAACAAAGGCACCAAATGAGGTGATCGATTTTACTTTTCCTTTGTAGATTTCACCCTTTTCAGGAACGGCAACAATCATTTTGAGACGGCTTACTGCAGCTTCTAATGATTCTTTGTTCACGCTCGAAATCTGCACATATCCAATGTCATCGCGTTCTTCAATCGAAATAACCGTTTTGGTTTCTTCCTGAAGTTTCTGAATGTTTTTTCCACCCGGGCCAATAATTGGTCCGATGAATTCTTTAGGAACCTGAATGATTACCACACGCGGAACGTTTGGTTTGTAATCTTCGCGAGGTTCTGAAATCACTTTCAGGATTTCGCCCAGAATGTGCTCGCGGCCTTGTTTGGCCTGAAGCAATGCTTGGGTAAGAATCTCGTATGATAGTCCTCCAACTTTGATGTCCATCTGGGTTGCAGTGATACCTTTTGAAGTACCGGTTACCTTGAAGTCCATATCACCCAAGTGATCTTCGTCACCCAGAATATCAGAAAGAACAGCAAATTTATTGTTGGCAGGGTCGGTAATCAAACCCATTGCGATACCTGAAACCGGACGTTTCATCTTCACACCGGCATCGAGCATACACATGGTTCCGGCGCAAACAGTAGCCATCGATGACGAACCGTTTGATTCCAGAATATCAGAAACAACACGAACAACGTATGGAAAATCATCCGGAATCATTTTTTTCAATGCACGCAATGCAAGGTTTCCATGACCAATTTCACGGCGACCCACTCCACGTGGTACTTTAGCTTCACCAACTGAGAATGGAGGGAAATTGTAGTGCAGCAGGAATTTTTCTACGCCCTGATAGGTTACGCTGTCGATTTTCTTTTCGTCCATTTTTGTTCCCAAAGTGATGGAAGAAAGCGACTGAGTTTCACCACGGGTGAAAATTGCTGATCCGTGTGATCCCGGAAGGTAGTTAACTTCGCCCCAGATTGGACGAATTTGTGTGGTTGTACGACCATCCAAACGGATACCATCGTCAAGAATCATGCGGCGCATGGCTTCTTTTTCAACGTCGTGGTAATATTTCTTAATCAGTTTGATGTTTGTTCCAAGGTCGATTTCAGTATTTTCAGAATTGGCTGTTTTGTATGCTGCAATATACTCTTCAACAATGGCATGAAATCCTTCAATACGAAGTGCTTTGTCGTTGAGGCGCTGAGTAGCCAGTTTATAACAGGCAGGATAAAGATCTTCGAAAACTTTCGCTTTCAGATCGGCATCATTAATTTCGTGGCAATAGGTACGTTTGGTTTTTCCAACCAGAGCAGCCAGTTCTTCCTGTGCTTTACACTGAACTTTAATGGCATCGTGGGCTATTTTAATTGCCTCGAGCATAACCTCTTCCGAAACTTCGTCCATTTCGCCCTCAACCATCATGATGTTGTCGAATGATGCGCCAACCATGATATCTAAATCAGCAGTTTTGAGCTGCGACAGAGTAGGATTTACAATAAATTTTCCGTCAATACGAGCCACACGAACTTCAGAAATCGGAGTTTCAAAAGGCACATCCGAAACTGCAATTGCAGCTGATGCAGCAAGTCCGGCCAACGAATCGGGCATTACTTCAGGATCGGCAGAAATAAGCGAAATCATCATCGCAGTTTCAGCATGAAAATCAGCAGGGAAAAGTGGACGCAAAGCGCGGTCTACCAATCGGCCGATCAAAACTTCATCGTCCGACGGACGCGATTCGCGTTTCATAAATCCGCCGGGAAAACGACCGGCAGCAGCGAATTTTTCGCGGTAATCAACAGAAAGTGGCATAAAATCCACATCATCTTTGGCATCTCTTGCAGCTACAACGGTCGCCATAACCATTGTATCACCCATCCTTACAACCACCGCACCGTCGGCCTGTTTGGCCAACCGTCCTGTTTCAATGGTAATGGTGCGGCCATCACCAAGGTCAATCGTTTTAATAATTGCTTGACTCATAATTTTTCAAATAAATAAAATTTCTAAAAGGTACTACAAATGGTCGTGGTGGGGCATTTGTTCAGAAAAACTGAAAGTGCAGCTAAAAGTATGGTACCGACATATTTTTAATTGCGTATAAAAATAAGAAAAGGCAATAAAAATATTGCCTTTTCAGTGATAAATTATCGACGTAAGTTAAGGTCTTTGATAATTGCACGGTAACGGTTGATGTCTTTTTTCTTCAGATAATCCAAAAGACTACGGCGTTTACCTACCAGGGTGATCAAAGCACGCTGGGTGCTGAAATCTTTCTTGTTTAATTTCAGGTGGTCGGTCAGTGCGCTGATGCGGAATGAAAACATCGCAACCTGCGCTTCAGATGAACCAGTGTCAACGGCTGATTGGCCGTATTTTTCAAAAAATTCGATTTTCTTTTCAGATGATAACATGTAACGTTTTTTTAATTGTTATACAATATTTAAGCAGCAGCATCGCTTTCAATAACAACCGCTTAAAATTAATTTTTAAAAGCGTGGCAAAAATAATCAAATATCTTTGAAAATCAAGATGTCAGCTAATTATTCTTCGTCGTGAATTTATTCCTTTCCTTTAACTTTTGTACTTTTTACATGTTTAAATCCTATCATCATGCTGATTTGTAGGTATTTGGAAAGATAGAAGTTTGAATACTCATTTTTTGTCCAAAAATAATTTAGGTTTAAGCCAAGGGTTGTCTTTTTACCATTGCCTGAGTTGAAGATACTTAGTTTTACACCAAACGAAGGCTGATTAAAATAATTACGATTTATTCCTGATATTGAGATATCGCATGAGCATGGCGGGTTCGTAAAAACGGTGTAATAGGAATTGTTAAGTTTGCTGTATCCGGTAAGCAAGTATTCGGCTATAGTGCCAATTCCAAATGAAATCATGCTGTCGATACGAATCCTCATTTGAAGGGAAATGTCAGCAAAAAGGCTGATAATCTTTCCTGAATAATAATTGCCCGCGCCTAAGCCACCACCTCCGACGCTTATTTTTGAATATTGTAGATTTAGGCCGGCTTCTTTTTGCAGGGATATCCTGCGATCATTTCTATACCAACTTTGGGCGGTTTTGAGGTTCAGAAAGTTAGGCAGAGCGTATTCTTCCGGCCAGCGCTGGTTGTATTCGCTTGAAAATGTTTTGTTAAATCCAAGTTCAAATTTGGTCTCACTGATTTTTTGAGCCAAAACTGGAGAAATAGCTGAAATCAAGAAAACGGTCAGGAAAACTGTATTTTATTTTCATGAAAATTTAATAAATCAATGTTTTACTACGACTGAGTACTGATCACTTTTTCCAATTTCTGACTCTCCAGTAAATTCCTGAACTCGCTGATTTGCGTGGGTGAACCCAGAACAAACAACTGATCGCCACGACTCAGGGTCAGTTCGGGCGCCGGATTGAAGACATATTTGGCACCGCTGATTTTAATGCCAATAATATTGATTCCCGATTTGTCTTTGATCTGCAATGTTTTCAGTGATTTGTTCACGAAATGTGTGGCCATGTGTGTACATGAAATTTCTTCGAGACTCACATCTTTGCTTTGCTGCAGAAGAATGTATTCTAAAAACTCGACCACATCGGGCTGGGTAACCAACTTCGCCATCCGTTGTCCGCCAATGCGCTCAGGCATAATTACGTTTGTTGCTCCTGCCCGGCGTAGCTTGGTAATCGATTCCATCTCCGAAGCCCGGCTGATAATTTTTAATCCGGGATTGATACTTCTGGCCGTCAGGACGACAAAAACATTATCGGCATCATTGGGAGTGGTGGCAATCAGAGCCTTGGCGTGCTCAATTCGCGCCTGAAACAAGGTTTCTTCATGCGTTGCATCTCCTCGAATGTACAACAGGCTTTCGTTTTCACGAATCCGTGCCAATACGTTCTCGCGCTTTTCGATGACTACAAATTCAACACCAGAGTCTTGCAGTTCCATGGCTGCCTGTTCTCCGTTCCGACCATAGCCAACAATGATGGTATGGTCCTTCAGTTTCATAATTTTTTTGTCCACTCGGTATGTTTTTAGGTAATTTTTTAATTCGCCATCAAAGAAGAAACGTGCCAGGTTCGATCCAACATAAGCCAAACTTCCAAGACTGAACATGATCAGCCCGGAAGTGAAAAGTTTTCCGGTATCTGAAAGAGGGTAGAACACTCCAAATCCGACGGTTGAAATGGTAAAAATGGTCATAAAGAAGGCATCGATCAGCGGAAAATGTTCATGCCACCAATAAAAGAATGTACCTACTGAAATAAGCAGTACAAGCAGCACAATTGCTGTACGAATCGTTCTGTTTGATACTTCCTGAAGTTTATTATACGGTTGACTCATGCGTTGAAGGTTTGGCGGAGCTGATGATCTTCGCTCCCAATTGGCAATTTAAACATTTTTTGTGTTCACAATAATTATTTTTTAACTGAAGTAGCGCCTGAGTTTCAAAAGCAGTCCGGCTTTCAATACCAAGTTCGCTCCATTTCCTGATAATTTGATTCGATTCGGGAGCCAGTTTTTCCAGCATCATCAAGGCCCGGTCTTTCATGGCCTGATCGAGATGCTGATCGCCATATACAAAAAGCAATGGGACAATCGTATTGATCAACAGGTTATTAAACGCAGTATCGCCTAGTTTTTTCGAATGATTATTCTTCGAAATTTTGTTGAAACTGTAGTGGGTATCCCAGTATCCCGAAGCTGAAACATCAAATAGTTTCCGGAGTTCTTCCAGATCTTCGGTTTCCAGAATATGTGAAAATAAAGCTGATGAATGATGAATCAACATGGCCAGCTGAGCAATTCGAATGGTCGGAAAATTGATCGGACGCAGGCGCATGAATTTCCAGAGGTGCGATTCGATGCCCGATAAATTGTATTTTTTATACAGGTAAGAGTATTCATTCCGGAGTGATAAATAATAATCGTCGCCCAACAAAGTTTCGTTCAGCAAACCCGATTGCCCGAATAACAAGGCTTCGAGCTGAAACAAATCGTTTTTGTGCTTTGATAAAATTTGTAGAGGCAACGATTTTGCCAACATCTCGAAGGGAAGTGCATTGGTTTTCATACCGAAATTCCGGGCGAGTAATTGGTAAAAGGTCTCGTTCCAGTTGTTTTTGGTTTGTTCCAGAATGTTCAGAATATCGCCGGTTTTCGATTGAAGACGTTCGATCATCAGCGAACTGAACCAAAACCTGATAAGGAATGGATCGTATTCCGAAATCTGATCTTCGCAGGCAATCCATTTCGCTGATCGAAGCAACTGCTCATAGTTTTCCAGAATCTCAGGAGGATAACTGATTACCAGCGTTGGCAGTGTCTGACTTTTTATGAGAACCGGGCTATCATTAAGTTCAACTACATGCAGGATTACATTGTCATAAGCGGCATCGATATTGTGCCGGTGGCGGTACCAATGTGACGATTTTTGATGAATTTCGATGTTTCCGGCCCAAGTAGTATCACCAATCCTGATTTTTGCATTGAAAAAATCGGGTCCCGAATCTGAGTTTAGTTGCCCGCTCGAAATAATTTCCAGTGGCTTCCCATCGGTAGTTTTCAGGTCAATCTTCCTGAACAATCCATGTTTCCAGATAAACTGTAAAAAATCTTCTTTCATTATGTTTAGATTCAAAAGTTCTGAGTTTGTGTTAATCTCAAAATACACTTTATAAATTTAACAAAACGAATTCAGATAATCATCTTTTTTTACTGAAATTTAGCAATTTGAGAAAGAACTTTCAGAATACAATCGTGTATCCTGCTTTTTCAACGACCATGCAGACTTGTATGACACATGCTAAATCGGCAATGGATGAAATGTTTTCATTGGTTCTTGCATTATTCAAACCCTTTCGGTTGAAAACTTTGAAACACAATAAATTCAGCTAATTTTGGCTACCGAAACTTTCAATTTGCAAAAATGTCCGCTAGCAATACTTCAATTCGAATTAAAGAGAAAGCCCTTGAATTGGGGTTTTTGGATTGTGGTATTTCGGAAGCGAGATTTCTGTCCGAAGAAAAAGAACGCTTACAGAATTGGCTTCAGAACGAGCGGCATGGCGAGATGAATTACATGGCGAATAACCTGGAAAAGCGCCTTGATCCGCGTCTTTTAGTCGATGATGCACGCTCGGTAATTTCGGTTTTGCTGAATTATTTCACTTCAGAGAAACAAACCGATTCGGAGGCCCCAATACTCTCGAAATACGCGTTTGGCAACGATTACCATTTTGTAATGAAGGACAAACTTAGCGAATTGCTTCAATTTATTCAGGCTGAAATTGCGCCTTGCCAAGGCCGATGTTTTGTTGATTCGGCGCCAGTTCTCGACCGGGCATGGGCAGCAAGGGCTGGTTTGGGCTGGATCGGTAAAAACACCAATCTGATTTCCCCTGAACATGGCAGTTTCTTTTTTATTGGCGAGCTGATAATCGATCTGGAATTGCAAGCTGACAGTAAAACGATAAGGGATCACTGTGGAAATTGTACACGCTGTATCGATGCTTGTCCAACTCAGGCATTGGTTGCGCCTTATGTTCTCGATGCCCGTCGCTGTATTTCATACCAAACCATCGAAAATCATGGAGAAATTGATCCTGAATTGAAAGGGAAATTTGAAAACAGGGTATTTGGTTGCGATATTTGTCAGGATGTTTGCCCATGGAATTTAAAATCGGAAGCTCATCGTGAAGCTGCATTTTTCCCTGATTTGAAATTGATGAATCTCTCCAAAGTAGAATGGAACGAAATGGATAAACCTCTTTTTAATGAACTGTTCAGGAATTCGGCTGTGAAACGAACGAGGTTTGAGGGTTTAAAAAGGAATATGAGGTTTTTAGGAGAAGAATAAATAACAAAGGGAAGCAATTTGCTTCCCTTTGTGGTGCCACCATTAACATTCTAAAAATTCCAATCTGCTTATTATTCAATTCATTAAACGAAAACAAACAATCTTTTTGAATGGCAATTTAATAGTTTAATTCTCTGCTTTGCTCAAATCCGAGATATCAACCGCCTATGGAATTGAACCAACACAAAGCACACAACTATATACACCCGCACAGTTAAAATATATTTATGAAAAAATAGGCGAACCTTAAAAAAGCTTTTTTGTAATTTAGTTTTATAGTTTCATTTGTTCACTTTTGCTCTAACGTAAGCCCATCGACCACCAGATCGGAAACACATCAATCGAAAGAAATAAATGGATATCAGCTTATTACAGAAAAGGTAAATGTTGAAAATGCTTTAAAGGTAAATACGGGGAACGTTGTAAAAGTAAAATACCTGAATAACGTCCACGTTTTACAATTTCGGTTAGTTGATTCCGAATTATTAAAGCATGAAGTTAATGACGAGATTCTTGAAATTAAAAACTAATTATAGCAGAAAACTGATTTCTGAAAGTTCTCTGCCAATTTGTTGCACACCTTTCAAAATTCGCTGGGTTTGTGTCGAGGAAGGTTTTTTGTTCCCATTGATATATTGTGCCAATAGGCTTTGATTCATTCCGATACGTTCAGAAAGGACTTTGGCATTGATAACTTTATAAAAATCAAAGAATTGAGGTAAGTCTAATTTGATATTCACATCATTTTCTGTAATCTCAACTTTTCTTTCTTCAAAATAAAGGTTGAGTGCTTCAATTATATTTTTTTTAAGCTCATCCAGATTTCTGCCAACAGTGTAAACCGGAAGGTCTTCAGCAAAAGCAGAGTATCCTGTTCCTGTTTTTTCAAAAATTATTGTTAGCTTTTTCATATTCTATTCCTTTATATTTATTCCCGCATCTTTAAGAATTTTCGTGGCAAGTCCTTTCCCAACTTCCTGACTGCTGTGAAATGGACAAACAATTCTCCCCTTTTTAACAGGATGTTCCATTATCATATGGCTTCCGGCTTGTCGTAAAACAAACCAACCATCTTTTCGTAATATCCTGACGAGTTCACTGCTTTTCACTTTTCCTGTTTCGTATTTTGTTATGAAATCAGGCATTTACTTCTTCAAATCGAAGTTTTGTTATCTAATTCTCTTTATTTGAAGAAAGTCAAAAGTAATATATATATTACTTTTTAGCAATATTTGGGAAAGGATTTTTATCTGTAAATAACAAAGGGAAGCAATTTGCTTCCCTTTGTGGTGCCACCTGGATTCGAACCAGGGACACATGGATTTTCAGTCCATTGCTCTACCGACTGAGCTATGGCACCGTTTTGAGTCCGGTGCGGACTTTTTTGAATGCTACTCAGCTTAACTTTCGCTATTCCGTTTCGCTTTCGGGTTGCAAATATAGACCAAATATTTAAACTACAAAAAGAAATGATTTTAAGTGCAGCATTTTTTTTACTCAATGTATCGAATCCTTTCTTTTTCATGTGCTTATACTTTTAAAAAAGTTCATACTTTTGCAGACCAAAAATCTTACACTTTCAGGAATATGATGCAAACATTCGTTTTAAAGAATGGTATCCGGATTATCCATCAGGAGGCAAACTCACCAGTTTCGCATTTTGGTGTGCTGATCAATACCGGATCACGGGATGAAGAAGCAGACGAACAAGGCATCGCACATTTTATTGAGCATGTGATATTTAAAGGTACTCAATCGCGAAAAGCATTTCATATTCTGAATCGAATTGAAGATGTCGGAGGAGAACTGAATGCCTATACCACGAAAGAAGAAAC
>JBBQMW010000149.1:0-9013 GCA_038329265.1 Bacteroidales bacterium
TTTGGGAGAAGCTGGTATCGGTCATACACTCAATGCTACCCCTGATACCAAACCGCAATTTTCGCCGGGATGGCCTTGGTACAATGCCTATTGCGGCGACATTGATATTTGCGGGTTCAAAAAACCACAATCTTATTTCCGTGATGTGGTGTGGAAAATCAGCAACCTTGAAATGGCTGTTCATGCTCCAATTCCTTCAGGAATGAAAGAAATGGTAAGTATGTGGGGATGGCCCGATGAACAGCAAAACTGGAACTGGACAGGAAACGAAGGAAAAAATTTGCAAGTCAATGTGTATTCCAATTTTCCTGAAGTCAGGCTGGAATTAAACGGAAAAGTAATTGGAACAAAATCCGTTTCAGCAGAAACCAAACTGACTGTCACTTTTGAAGTTCCTTACGAAGCCGGTGAACTAAAAGCGATTGGCCTGAAAGTCGGAAAAGAAGTAGAAACTAAAATCCTGAAGACGACCGGCAAACCAGCAAAAATTCGTTTAACAGCAGACCGTTCTGAAATCAAAGCCAGTCGCAATGACCTATCGTATGTGACTGTTGAAGTAACTAACGTAAATGGAGAACTGGTTCCGGATGTCAATTTACCCATTCAGTTTAAGGTTGACGGAGCAGGGGAACTTGCGGCTGTAGAAAATGGTAATCCAAGTGATATGAAAAGTTTCCGCGCTCCACAGGTAAGTAGTTTTAACGGTCGCTGTCTGGTCATTCTTCGTCCATCAGGAACTCCAGGGGAAATTAAACTGAAAGCTGAATCAGCAGGACTGGAAGGAACTGAATTGACTATTCAGGTGAAATAGAAGATCAAATCCCAAAAACCAGTTGTTCTATTAAGAATAACTGGTTTTTGGGATTTGATCTTTTTAACCTATGCTAAAGGGAGTGTAAAATAGAAGGTAGTACCTTCTCCTATGATGCTTTCGGCTCCAATTTCACCACCATGTTTTGATACAAATTCCTTAACCAGAATCAAACCCAAACCAGTGCCCATTTCGTTGTTTGTCCCATATGTGGTTGTTTGTTTGTCGATCTTAAAAAGATGGTCCTGTGTTTTTTTACTGATACCAACGCCATTGTCTTTGACTTTAATAACTGCAAACTTATTATCGGTTTCGGCAAATACCTGAACTTTGCCTCCAGGAGCTGTAAATTTTAACGCGTTACTTATCAGGTTTCGGAGAATGACATCCAACATATTTATGTCGGCTGAAACCGCAGGAGCCAATTCCTTGTTAATAATCTCCAGCCGAATATTTTTCGCGTCTGCTGTTTCGCGGAACAAATTAACCACAACTTCAAAAGTTTCTTTAAGTTCAATTTTCTCCGGATTAAATTTCATCATGCCACTTTGCGAACGCGACCATTGCAACAAATTTTCAAGCAATTGATAAAGGTTATTGGCCGATTTGTTGATTTGAGTTACAATGTCAAGTTTTTGTTCATCATCCCAGTCGTTAAAGTTCTCTTCGAGCAATCCGGTAAATCCAAGAACTGCGTTGAAAGGATTTTTAATATCATGTGCGATGATCGAAAAAAATTTGTCCTTTGTGGCATTTAGATCGTGTAATTCGTTATTCATTTTTATCAACGCCTCTTTTTGTGCCGATAGTTCTTCGCTTTGTTCTTCAATCTGTTGTTGCCTTGCTTCCAGCTGAGAATTAGTTTCCTGTAACTCTGAAGTCTTTTCTGAAACCAATTTTTCAAGTAAAATCTGCTGATTTTTAAAATTCCTGACACGCGAATAATAAATATATGCCAATATTGAGATCAATGAAAAAGCCAAAATTAGCCTGAACCACCATGTTTTCCACCAGGGAGGCCAGATAACGACTTTAATGGAAGTTCCAATCTCGTTCCAAACTCCATCGTTGTTCGAAGCTTTTACCCGAAAAGTATATTCACCAGCATCAAGATTAGTATAATTGGCTTCGTGTTTGGTTTCACTTTGAATCCATTCGGGATCGAAACCCTCCATTTTATAGGCATATTTATTTTTTTCAGGAGTAGTAAAATCAAGCGCTATAAAATCGAATGAAAAATTATTTTCCTGATATGTCAAAATCAATTCGCGGGTTTCACTGATGTTATTGTGTAAAATAACCCTATTGTTGATAGTATCGTTTATTTTGACAAGTTTGTTAAATATCTTCAATCCGGTAATAATAACAGGAGGTTTATTTTGATTTTGGCCATGAATTATCCGTTCAGGATAAAACGAATTAAAGCCATTTGGACCTCCAAAAAACATTTCACCGTCTTTGGTTTTTATCGCCCAACTTTTTAAACTCTTATTTTGCAGGCCATCTTTTTGATCAAAAACAGCGACCTCTTTCGTTTTTGGATTGAACTTCGCCAGACCATTATCGGTTGCCATCCATAAATTATTAAGGTTGTCAACCAGGATGGAGGTTACAGCATTGCCGGGAAGTCCGTCTTTTAAAGAATAATTCGTGAATTTTCCTGTTTTCAGGTTCAGTTTATCAATGCCTGAACCCAGTGTCCCAAACCACAAATCGCCTTCATTATCTTCAGTAACACAATAAATATCATTGCTGCTCAGGCTATTTCGGTTTTCCTGGTGTGCCAGATTCCTGAATTTTAGATCAGGGCGTGGTTCCGAAAAATCGTAAGCCTTCAAGTCGATAATACTTACACCCCGATTGCCGATAATATATAGGTTTTGTTTGCTGTCTTCGTAAATTTCAACAATTGAATTATTACGTATACTGGTTGAATCACTATCCGATGAAGTATAATGATAAAATCGTCCGGTTTTTCTGTCAAACAATTCAAGTCCATTGTTTAGCGTGCCTACCCACAGGTTTCGTTTACTGTCTTCAAACACATACCAAACATTTCTGTCGGAGATAGAATTTGGATTGGCTGAATCAGGATAAAAAGCATCAAATTTGCCATTTTTCATTCTGGCTAATCCACCATGATAGGTTCCCATCCACAAGATACCTTCATGGTCTTCACAAATTGAAATGACTGCATTGCTGCTTAACGAATTGGGGTCGGAAGGATTGTCTTTGTAATGCGAAAATACGCCTGTTTTCCGATCAAGTTTATTTAAGCCCCCACCGTCAGTGCCTATCCAGATTTCACCGGTTTTACCTTCAGCGAAACAAAGGGTATTATTAAAACTTAATTTTCCGGGAATGTTTGGGTTGCTAAAATAACGCTCGAATTTTAGTTTGCCAGGGCTGTATTTATTCACCCCAATAATTGTTCCCACCCACATTGATTCGGTTCTATCCCGATAAATACAATTTATTTTATTTGTATTTAGCGACTGTGAGTCAAACACATCCGACTGGCAATAACTAAAAGTTTCAGTTGTTTTATTAAAGATGCTTATGCCTTCTGAATTTCTGTCTCCTACCCAGATTAGTCCATTTTTGTCTTCGGCGATTGCTGATAAGACTTTACCTTTTGGACCTGTATTAGTGCCATTTGGTTTGTATAACCTGAAATCATTCTTTCCCCTGTCCCATACCAACAATCCATTATCTTCAATGCTTATAAAAAAATCACCTTCACTATCCATAATCAATCCCTTACGTTTATTGCTATAATTTTCAACTTCCGGAAGGTCAATTTTTTTTGAGAGAAATTTATTTTGTTGATTATCAAAATAAAATAGCTTATTGCTTTGACTGGCAACCCATATTTTGCCATCCTCATCCTCAACAAATGAATAGACATAGTTTCTTAGTGTATTATCAACATCATTCTCATCCAGCAAATACAAATCTGCTTTAATAGCGGAATTTGAAATACTGAAATTTTCATCCATTTTAAACCGAAAAATCCCGATGTTTGGAGATGAAGCCCATAAATAACCTTTGCTATCAATGAGACTTCCATAAAGGAAAAAATTATTGAAATTCTTGCCGTTTACCTGAAAGGTCTTTCTCGAAAAATTATCCTTTTTCCGATTGTATACGCACAATGCATTGGAGGTCATCACCCAGATATTACCATGCGGATCTTCACCCAGAGAAGTTACTTCACTACCCGAAATGGTAGTACTGTCCTTAATATCAGAGCGATAAGATTTAAATGTTATCCCGTCAAAACGGTTTAAGCCATTAGCCGCACCAATCCAGATAAATCCCCTACTATCCTGAAAAAATACGTTGACATAACCATTCGATAATCCCTGGTTAGCTGCATATTGATCGAATTCAATATTGCCGGCCTGGCCAAATGATTTGGCGGAAATCAGAATCGAAAGCAAAAAGAAAAGAAGCATCAAACGATGTTTGCCCTGCATCATATCTTCACGGGTATAATTCAATTTTCAGATTGTTAATTTCGTGCGGAAGTTATAAAAAAAATGATCGATAAATTAGAAGATTCTATTTGCTGATTTTCCTTGTAGCTCAACGAGGTAAAATAAACAGGACAACCCCACAAAATGGATACGTCCTGTTCGTTTTTCTGATCAGTAAAGATTTCGTTTAATGATTGCCTTCAAATTTGAATGACACCTTTAATTTAGTCCTGTAACTTTCAACTTTGCCATCTTTAATGGTCATGTCCATAGAAATGACTTCAGCAATACGAAGTTCGCGCAAGGTTTCGGACGCTTTTACAACTGCGGTTGCAGCAGCTTTTTCCCACGACTCGGTACTTGTACCTACCAATTCAATAATTTTGTAAACACTTTCAGGCATATTTTACTCCTTTCTTTTTAAGTTATACCCTTCTTACCGATAAGCTATTGCCTTGGTTTCGTTAAATTACCTGTTTGACAATAGGTTTTAATGTTTTAATTTACAGGTACCAACTTGACAATTATTCCCGGACTTTCAACGGCCACATAAATATAACCGTCGGGGCTGATGGTAACATTACGCACCCGACCTGCATTTTCGAGCAGTTTTTCCTATTCTGTAACTTTTCGTAAATAATACTGTAAGTAATTATAGACCATCCGGAAATTAGGATGAAATTAAGCTGAAAACCGAATCGGAAGGATTGGAAGGAAAATAGCTTGGAGTAATCAGAAAATAAATTTTTGCATAATCGGGTATTTTGGAGCAACTGAGCAGCCGATTTTTTTGGTTAAATATAGACTTTTTCAGAAACTTTAATTGATATTATTGATTGATTATTAATAGATTAACTAATACTTAAAAATCCAGATTATGAAAAAAATCTTTACCTTTTTGTTTTTGATTGTTCTTACTTTAAAAGTAAGTGCCCAATTAGTAAACCCCATTACCTTTGAGGTTCATGAACCGGCAGATACTTCATGGATGGTATTTGCAAATGGTGTCGATGGTTCAAATTCTGATGTCTCTATCGTTCCAAATGCCTTTAAATCTGCAGTCAATCCTTCAGATAGTGTGTGCAGGTTTATTGTCCATGACGATGCTTTAACTTATGTCGGGATGTATTCTGATAAAGTTGAGGAATTTGGGTTCACTGCTGACGCCCATAACATCACTTTGTTGGTATACAAAACTGTCATTAGCCCGGTTACGATTAAAGTTGAACTTCCGAGCAATGGAGGATCGGTTCTTTCGGTTACTCAGGAGAATACTCTGACCGATGAGTGGGAATTACTGACATTTGATTTTTCGGCTGCCTTAAATAGGTTTTATGGCAGGCTTACCATTTTCCCTGATTTTGTTACCAGTGCCAGAACAAGTGGAACAACCGTATTTATTGACAATATTGCCAATCACGATATTACATCAGTTAAACAAATATCCGGTGCTTCCTTGACACTTTATCCCAATCCGGCAGAGAACAAACTCTTTATTCAATACCCAAGGATGAGTGGACTTAGGATTTCCAATTTACTGGGAAAAACCGTGCAATCATATAAATTCGCAACAGTCAACAGTAAAACAGTTGATTTAAAAGATATGCACACAGGTATATATTTCATCTCAGTTGAGACGGTTGGCGGTACATATACTTCAAAATTTATTAAGAGATAACTTATGTTTTTATTCGTCAGGCATATCGAGAATAATAAAGAATCCACCTTCTTTGAGGGTGGATTCTTTATTAGAAATCCATTAGTTCACAGGAATCAACTTGACAATTATTCCCGGACTTTCAACGGCCACATAAATATAACCGTCGGGGCTGATGGTAACATTACGCACCCGACCTGCATTTTCGAGCAGTTTTTCCTGCTCTGTAACTTTTCCATTTTCCAGATGAACACGTTCAAGGTATTTAAAGCTTAACGAACCGTTCAGGATATCACCTTTCCAACCAGGATAACGGTCTCCAACCACAAATTTCATACTGCTTGGTCCAATCGATGGTGTCCACTGGAATACTGGCTGCTCCATGCCTTGTTTTGCAGTTTCTTTGGTAATAATAGTTCCGTCGTAATTGATGCCAAAAGTGATTATCGGCCAGCCATAATTGTTTCCTTTCCCAACCAGATTGATTTCATCGCCCCCGCGCGGGCCATGCTCATTGTTATAGATTCGTCGGCTTACCGGATGAATGTCGATTCCTTGAGGATTTCGGTGACCGTAAGAATAAATAGTCGGCATGGCACCTGGTGTATTTACGAAGGGATTATCAGGAGGAATGCGGCCATCATCAAAAATCCGGTGAATTTTACCACAATGATTGGTGAGCTTTTGTGCATTCGATTTGTCGCCGCGTTCGCCAACCGAAAAGAACAAATAGCCTTCATCGTCGAAAACCATCCGGCATCCAAAATGTACGCCACTGTTGGTATTTGGCATTGCCTTGAAAAGCTCCTGCTGTTCGGTTAATACATTATTCTTCAGTTTCGCTCTAAAAATGGCAGTATTGGCGCCATTTCCATCAGCTGCCCTTTGCGAATATGAAATATAGATCCATCCATTCGTCTTATACTTTGGATGCAAAACAATATCCATTAAACCTCCCTGTCCATTCGCATATACTTCAGGAACTCCTGAAATCATACCCTTTAGTTTCCCGGTGTTGCTGAAACGAAATAATTCACCGCTACGTTCGGTTACAAGCATGTCTCCATCAGGCAAAAAAGCAATTCCCCACGGAACATCCAGCCCTTTAGCAACTGTATCGATCCGGAATGACTGATGGTTGGATTTAACTACCGCCGGAAATTTAACCAAAGGTGTCACTTCCTTTTTGTCTTTCATTTCAGTGAGAATATAAGTCGAAATGGCCTGCATTTCAGCATTGGTAAATGCCTTTTCAAACGAAGGCATTCCCAGTACCGGAAGTCCATATCGGATTACCTGACTCAGATCATTCCCGGAACTGTATGCTTCCCAGGTTTTACCTGCAAAACGCTCCATTTTGGTACCGTGGCAGCCGGCACAAAATTTCAGAAAATTGTCCTGGGCTGATGACTGTTCAACTTGATTCGGAAATGCTTGATCAGTATGTCGCATCTCAGGCGAAACAAGAAAAATACCTGTAAATAAGAAAAGTGGAAAAATGAGCATGATGATTAGTTTCATAGCTTGGTTTTTTAGAGGTTATAAATACTTCAACAGACTATTAATGCAGATTGTTGAAGGTACTGAACACAATTGCTTGAATACATTTTCACATCTTCTAAAATTAGTTATTTTATCCGGATAATTAACTAAAACTAACTTTGACAAGTTTTAAATTTACGAAGCTGTTCCCTTTATTAGCTTTTTTCGTGATTCTACATTATTCAATATTCGCGTAAACAAGCTATAGATTAATAAATTACCTCTTTAGTATCTCCGGAAATAAAACTGTTGAAATGGATGAGGTCGCCATGTATTTGAAGTATCTCAACGCTAAAATAAGAGTTGGAAGAAATTAAATTGTAAAACAAAAAGAATAAATTAAGCATCAAATTAATAAATAAAAAACGATCTTGTTATCTTAATTAAATTATTTAGCGTAACTTCGTAAAATTGATAAACATCTTTTGATTTAATCCGTATTTCATCTTATTTGAAGTTTTACATTATTTGATTCATTTTTTAAATCATGAAGAACGAAAATACATCCACTTCCTTTTCCAGATTAAATCATGATGAAAGCATTCAGAATCAAGCTAGATACAAAGCTTCGCAATATGAAAAAGCAATTGATGAAAAAATTTCAGGGCAAAATCCATTACTGCTTTTTGAGTGTTGTCTCATAGATCATTCAGGAAAACAATTTGCCTGTATCCATGAGCATTGCAGTGATGAGAAGGGATGCATAAAAAAGGGAAAATTAGACGACAATTTAGCCTTTCACAAACTCACATTTCATTCGGAAGATCGCATACTTTGGTGTAATGAACTTTATCCGGATATCCTCCGGTTTATAGAATCCCTTTCAAATTCAGAGCTTTCAAGTTTCAAATTTATATTCAATCAAAGGTATATTCACAAAGATGAAAGTGTTTCGCAATTTATGCATGAAGGGACTTTGTATTTCTCTGAGAACAACAATTCTCCGCATTTAAAACTCAATGTATTTGCCGAAATAGGTGATTTTAAAACTGATGAAACCATGATTCTAACCATCTTCACATATACCGCTGATCTGGGGTATAGGAAGGTTTTTAGAAAGGTTTATGGAGGAAAATATTGTAGTAAGTTCTCTCAGCGCGAAATGGAGATCATCAGACTTTGCCACAAAGGTTACAGCAGCAAAATGATTGCTGAGAAGTTAAATCTGAGTATTCATACCGTAAAAAATCACAAACGCAACTGCATGGAAAAAACCTTCACGCACAATATCACTGAGCTTATCCATTTATGTCTCCATAACGGATGGCTGTAAATAAACATTTTCCATTATTTTTGCCTTCCAATCAGAACAAATACAATGAAAAAAGTACTTTTTGTGTGTCTCGGTAATATCTGCCGGAGCCCGAGTGCCGAAGCTGTTTTCACGGCCATGATCACGGAAATGGGTCTCGAAAATGAATTTCAATGCGATTCAGCTGGAACTGCAGCGTATCACACCGGAGCCCCGGCTGATTACCGGATGAAACAATTTGCGCAAAAAAGAGGCTATCAATTGACGAGTAT
>JBBQMW010000150.1:0-9002 GCA_038329265.1 Bacteroidales bacterium
GTCTGATTGATATGAATCTTGCCAACCCCAACTCCTTTTACAATCTCAGTTGATATTGTTTTTACAGTTCCGTCCGGCATTTTTATTTCTAGTTTGTCAGGAATGCCAACCGTATTGTTATCTTTTATATACAAAGCAATCACATGCGAATCCGTACTGTTTAAATCATGAACAGCATCGCTAATTGATAAAATGTTTGGAAATTTAACTTTCAAAACTTGTTGGTTCTGTTCTACTGCCAGTTTGGCAATATCTGCATTTGTATATTCAATTGCAGCCATGCCAACTTTTTGTGGTTCTGTTTTTGGCACAGCAAATTTACTCTCAAAATAAGTTTGTGTTGCTTTTGCTCCAAACACAAATGCAATAACACCCATCCACCAACCATCTAGTCCAATACATTCAAGTGAATCTTTCCCCCATCCGATTTTTAATAAAAGAAGACAAATAACATTTACAACCATAAATACAACAATACGCATGGTGCTTAATCCATCATTACCCTCTAATAATTTAGGGAATGCGAACGCAACACCAAGCATAATTATAAAAAAGGAAATGGCAATTAAGGACGATTTATCCAAACATCCAAAAAGTATAATTGCAATTACACCAGCGACAATCAAAGTGAAACCTCCTATTTGAGTAAAAGAAATTTCTGATTCCGAGTAGCTAATAAGTTTTCTATTTTTCATGTGGATCAATTATTAAAGTTAGAAATGTAATGGTCATTTGATTTTTCGTTAAGGGGTCAGCATTCTGACCATATTAGGTTACTTTGATGTCATTTTCCCTTGCCTTTTCCCGAAGAAAAACGCGATGATAGGGAAAAATATCTGTATGAATACCCATTCAGGATTCGCTTCCAAGAAAGCCCATAATTTGGAAAAATAGCTTCGCGGATCTACCTGTACTTTGATGTTGAATATTTTTGGTGGCGACTGTGCTGCCAACCATCGATTGTTCTTTTCATCAAAGGCCGATACCACGATGGATAGTTGGATGGATCCTACCTTCTGCGGTTTGATGATCCAGTCCCAGTTCATGTCATTGATGCCGTCAAAAAGCTGGTCCTCGTTTTCGGGCTTGTAAATGGTTTGAAAGTCTTTATCATTAAACTTTAGTTCAACTTTCATTCTGGCAGAAATGGTGATCGGGCTTCCATTTATGTCTTTTTTGATCACTTCCAGTGATTTGCCTATAGTTGCTTCAACCTTTTTCCCTAGATGCTCCATAGCATCAAGCAATACGGCATTGGTAATGGTCACCGAAACATTATTGTCCGTATTTTCCAACATCCGCCCCGGGCAATAATAAACCAATGATCCCTCGGTTCTTTTTGAGATCATTATCTGTTTGGAAGGTAAAAAACCTTCCATTGGAAGCAAGTCTGTTGTAGAATCAAGCGTTGTTCCATTTTCTGGCGTTACAGATGCTGGTTTTCTGCCGATTTCGGCCCGGGGATTTTGGATTGAATCCCTATCGGCTTTTGTGCTCATTAAATGATCTTTAGGAAGTTGCCCACACGAAACAAAAAAAATGGCACTTATAGAAAAAGCCAAATATGTGAATTGTTTTTTCATCGTAATGTCTTTTGATTAAGCATTTTCCTGATTATTTTAGCCACAGCTCTATGGTTCCTTCTTTTGTTGTGTTCCGGAATCCAAAAATGGGTTTAAGCCCGGCTTCGATATTCAGGCTTTTAAGCATATTCTGAAGTACTTTTGCATATTCTTCATCAGTTTCCCTGAAATACCTGATTTCATTATTGGTCATTTCTCGTGCATTTGTTACTAGTTCAATGCCAGGTGCCTTATAACCAATCTCAACGATTTTATTAGTGATTTGTTTAGCGGCATTCCTTAACTCTTCGCTGCCAATCTGAATATAAACTATTGGAATAACTGTGCTGTTAGGCAAAATTATCGGTTGATTGATTATTCGCTGGGTTTCTTTTACCTGAGTTTCGAGTTGCTCTTTTTCTTTCTTTTGCGATTCGGTAAGATTTGCAGAGTCTTTATCAAGTAGTACCTTTAATTTAGCCTGTGCAAGCGAATCTTTCAGAAGAAAATTTTCATATTCGGAATCAACTTCCTTGTAATATGATTCCCAACCTTCACGTAATTTTTCTGAAGGAGTTACTTTGGAAAAGAATTGCGCTAACATCCGTTTCTTTATAGGATCGTTGTTCAAGACTATTAGCTCGGTGGCATATTTATCGTATTGCTGAATCTCCTGAAGTCCGGCGGCTCTGTCTTTAAAGCCCCAGTCTATAATTGTGGTCATAACTACCAAAGCTACACTACCTATCAACCATTTAAATAGTTCTACTTTGTATTTGTACTTTTCAAACTTCAGATTGGAATCATTAGGATTGGTTGTCATCATCTTAATTGTAGTATTTCATTACAAAATTGAAGGCATTGTCGCCCATCATCCGGCTTACGATTTCTTCGGGATCGATGCGGTTGAACGGTTGTTTGATCGTCCCAAAATTGTTCTGGCAATAGTTGTTGGCGTGCATCAACAAGTAATCCCCAAGGGTTGGGAAGTTTTCAGCAGTCCAGAACCCGTTCAGGGTATCGACCATGCCGTCGTAATCGCTGCCGATGCTTTGTATTCCCCAGGCAAACAGACCCTGCGAATCGAGCAATTCGGCAATGTGCTGGATTTGCCGCCAAACCAGGTAACTCGAATGGAACAGAACCTTTCGGCGTTCCAAACTGTGAGTTTTTTTCAACTCGAAATCGCCATGAGCAGCTATTCGCCTTTCGTCGAGTTGCAAGCCAAATAGCCCGTTTGTTTTTCCGACCCTTATGATTTCATCATCGTACAAATTGATTTCGGCATTCATAAACAGGTGTTTATCCTGGTTGTTGCCAATGACCGCCCCGTGGCTCACAATAACTGGGATATCCTGCCCCGCGTATTTGGTGTCAAGCAGGTTGAAATATTCCAATCGCGAAGTCCGGCTCATGTGTTTGATGTCGATCAGTATTCGTTTGTTGCCTGAATTATCCAGCATTTTTTCGACCACTTCCAGTCCAAGCAGAGTGAATCCTGTATCCATCATATAGCTCTGGTCAACGGCCGATTTAACCATGCCGGTAAGGCTCTCGGCATGTCCGCACAACTCGTTGTAAAAATGGTGTGCAAGGGTTATGAATATGGGGCGGTGAACCCAGTTTTTCACTTTTTCGACATTGCCAAGCACATAAATTCGGTCGGCCGGGTTCTGCTTTGGATTTATGCCAGTTCCAAACGAATGCGCTCCTTCGATGGTTAGTACAACCGCAATTGAATTTGATTTCTGATCGTCTATTGTATCGGCATCAAGAATATTGACCACGTCCGATGCTTGGCTGGCAAGGGAATAGTGGTAATTGGCGTGATCGGCAAGCTTCACCATCTTGCCGTCCGTCTGTTTCAGATAGTCATATTCATTTTCGAGATCGGGGAAATAATCGGTAACCGATTGCACAAAATCAATGCGTTCATGACCAACCGAAGTAACTAGGTTTAGCATTAAGTCATTGATCTCGCCGGTTCCGTACTTGTTGTCGAAGAAACCGCGCTCCATGGGGTAAAGCGAGGCGAATACGAGTCCGGTATTTCCATATCCAAGTGCCGAGAAATTACTTTGACGGTATTTTTCCAAACTTCCCAGAAGGTCGATCAGCTTATCGAACAAGTTGGGCGGGTCGTAATACCAAACCGAACTTTTCGAATTCAGGTTCGTGCTGTTTATTTTTTCCGGAAAGCTATGTCCATAAGCTTTTAAGGTGGGGTGGCAATGGATGTCGGCAAAATTTTTCATAGGTCGTTTATTTTAAAAGTTTCAATTCCCGAAGAGGATCTTCAATCAACATTTTCCATTTCTTTGCAAACCATGTTTTGTTCAGGAAAACTTTATCGATAACTATATTAAAAGCCCTTTCGGCAAACCTGTTGTCTGTCATTTTATCGATATAAACATCCAGAACCCTTTCGAAACGGGCATAAGCCATTTCACGCAATTCTTCGAGCTGATCGGGATAAACTTTAGGCCATACCGGAAATGCCGGCACCGCGAGGACTGGCATATTGTTGTCTTTTGCACTTTCAGGAATGACTGGGATGATCTGCATTTGCAGCTCTTCGATTCCATCCGGATTAGTCACCAGTTTTAGCCATCCGGCCTTTTGGTATTTGTCAATCAGTCCAATCTCTCCTGCATAATCAACGATTGGGTTGGATATTGGCAGACTGAAATGCTTTTGAAGGAAATCGTAGCAATTCCGCTTGCCAAGTTCATAGTCGTGGTTTCGGAATGAACTTGAAATAAAACCACCAAAAGCGCCCAGTATGGACGATGCCAAAGGAACAGAAGCCGAAACATATTCTTTATCAATTAATTCATATCGTGAAGGCGAAACCAGGAAGCGTGAATAAACCGAAGGGTCAAGCGCGGCATACAGTAGGTCCTGACTAAATAAGGCCTGATTCCGGAGAGAACCGAAAAGTGCGGAGCCAAGCTGGGTGATTTCGGGCAGTTTGCTGTAAATTGAACCTGAAACTACTGGTGGGTCGGAAGGAAATGGATCAATCATGATAACCCCCGAAATGGCTTCGCTCCCTTTGGTCGGATTTCGCCAATACCCTTGGTTCAATGCTAGGCGCCGCCTGACCAATTCAAATGGCTCGTTGTTCATCACGCCACCATCGACATATTGAAAATCAATTGGGTCAGGAGTGCCATCGGCCCAGTTTACATTGATATACTGCTTTTGTGGTTTTACCTCAGGCTGCATTTGATAGTTGAAATACCATTCGCGTTTATCGAATTCTCTTTTGTACCGTGGAATAGTACGAGGTTTCAGTCCAAATGGGAATGCACCTGAAGCGACACATGCCGTTACCAATTCTGACCATTCTTTTACATTCGATGCTGAACTTTTCGCCAAGGGATTCAATACGGTACTATCTTCTTCAAGAACTGGCAATTCAGAACCTGGTTTGAGTAAAGTGAACCGCTTATAATCGGCATAATTGCGGATAAACTGATTCGAAGAACTGCTGGAATTAAATGACAAATCATAGGGCAAACCTTCCAGGTTGGTTAAGGTAAGGTACATGTCGATTTGTTCGGCTAGATAAGGCGGCCATGGTTTAGACCGATCATGAACAAAATTCGTAATTCCCTGAGCAATATTGTCGATAACATTTACATTAAAAAGCGAATACACCGGTGAATTGTTGCTACGTATGTCGCTCGTACTAAGCATGGGCTTCAGGTCAACCTGGTTGACCCAGGTATCATATAACCTGTCGAATTTTCCCTCGGCAAGGCAAACAGCAAGCAAGGCTGTGCACATTCCCCCGGCAGAAGCACCAGAAAGTGCTTCAAAGCAGATCTCATGCTGCGGCATTTCTTCAGGAGAAATACTGATTTCTTCGCCGTTTGCAGTTTTAAAATTTATTCCTTTGGCTTTATATTCGTACCATTTATCGATGGTTTCGAATAACTGTGTGAGCATACCTGCTGTGTATGCACCAGCCGACACGGCTCCAGCCATGCTTAATCCAATGTGATAGGTTCTTGAAGTCATTGCTTTATTTTTAAGGGTTTGATATAAAATATTTACTACTTGAGGATTCTTAACTTTTTACGGGTTCAGGTTAGCCTTGTTTTTTCTCCCTGTCGTCTGATGTAGGAGTAGCAACAGAGCCACGCAACTTCATAAGCTTGTTTAAAAGGTCAAACCAAAACGGTGCACCTAATGAAAGAGCTAATGCAGTGATAGTCCAACCAAATAATGACAGAAAAAAGCAACTTATATATTTACTTTTATACCAAGATATACTTTTGTCTTTGCAATTGCATTCATATGCTTTTAACCCCAATCCCAGCAGATCATTTGCTTTTTTGATGTCAGTATTTATAAGTGAATCGGCTCTTTTAACCAAAGCATCTCGGTGTGATATTAATGCCTCAGTTTTTGCAATATGTACTGAATCTTCTGCTTTTATTTTTTGGACGCTATCGGAAAGCGGGAGTATTTTATTATTGATTTTAGATTTAAGTGCATCAAATTTTGCTTGCTGTAAAGATAATTCCGTATTCAAATCCGGATGAGATTCTACGAATGCACCAGCCTGTTGAACAAGTTGCTCCCTGAGTTTAGGGTCCTTTTCTAATTTTTCAACTATTTTAATTGTATCAACATTGAATACGATGGCTATGGCTAAACCTACAAAAAACAATATAAATTGAGTGTGTTTCTTGTACCAGCCCGAAGCTCGTTCCATTGTTGCATCAAACCAGTTTTCGAGATATACTTTATATTTTTCAACATCACCCTGAGCGTCAACCCAGATTGATTTAAGGTACTTAAGTGTTTCAGGACTTATCTTAGTGTTTCCCCAATTCGTTGCTTGTTGATTTAATGCTTTCTGAATTAGTGGCCTTACGTCATCGCCAGGTTCGATCTGATCGCCTCTTAACATATCTATCAGAACCTTAGAGAAAGTTGATTTATCAATATAGGCCGGTTTACTCTGGGCCTTGTTTTCACCTAAAAATTTAATAAGGGGGTGGTTGTAAAATTCATGAGAAGTGGAATTTTGGTCTCCGCCATTACCTTTTTTTTTAAACAGGTACCAAATGCTACTTAATTTGAAATTAAATTTAGTCTCATCCTCCAACATTCTGAATACTGCCCTCTCTAAAATTTTTGCCCTGAAACCAAAATATGAAGCTATGATTTCCTGGATAATGGTAGCTAGCAAACTATAAAGTAAGTAGATGAAAACAAGTCCTATAACAACATCTAAAACAACTGAATTAAACATGGCATTAGAATTGTTGCGCCTACTCTTTAATCAGGATTTTCGGCAGCTCCTGTTTTTTTATTCTTGAATGTTTTTTTTGGTAATTGCATTTTTACGAAAAACGACCAAATTTTTGTTTCGTTTTATTAATTATTTTTCAAGTAATTGTGAACATTTTCTCCGAAAAATTAAAAACACTATTTAAAATCAGTATAAATAGAATGAATTATTCGAAAATTCCATGTTTGGGGTTAGCTTAAGAGAGATATATAGGAAGTTGGAATGCTTTTTATTTGTCTGAATATTTCCAGAGTGCATAAAAAAATGTGAAATGTTCAAAATTGGTTAAAAAAGGATTTTGTCGACAATCGAAACATGAATAAAATAATATCTACTATTAAACTCTGCATAAACAGTTTTAACTTAACTTGATTAGAAATGAATCTACCCACTGCGAGCGGATGGGGTATCTGATGAATTCATTTTTTTTATTACGTCGCAAGCAGCTGGTAATTAAAAACCTCTTAGAGAAAAACAAACTAAAAGGGAATTTTGTCTTTAATAATGAGGATGAAATGATTAATAATAAATAGTATATCTGTTATGATGTAATACAACCTTCTACCAGATTCTTGGGTATTAATAAAAATGTGAATTTTCAAAGGCAATTTTTGAAAACATAATGGATTAAATTCATTATTTTTACCCTTTTAAGGACAAGACTAAATCAGGTACATAATGCTTGCGGAAAAATTAAAGGAATTACGTGAGGCCAAGGGATTGGTTCAGAGGCAGGTTGCAGCAGAACTGGAGGTTGATACTGCCTATGTCAGCAAAATGGAGAACAACGACAAGCCGGTTAGTCGAAACTACCTGAAAAAACTTGCTGAATTGTTCAATGTGAATGAGGAAGAATTACTTTCAATCTGGTTGGCTGACAAAGTCTATGATGTTGTAAAAGACGAGGCATTGGCAATTAAAGCCCTTCAAATTGCTGAAGGGAAATTAAGAACAGAGCAAAACCTAAAGTAACGAAGTGAACCCATTAATAACCGCACATACAGGCCGGACCATCATGTTTGCTGAACTTGCAAAGGTGATGGATCATGCAATTGAGGATGACAATTACCTTGATTCATTGAGTCAAAATGTCATCAATAAGAAGACCCAATCGGGGATTAAAGAAACAACCTACCGTTTAACAAAACTCTACAGTTTTGACTTTAACTACCCTCCATTTAAGGCGTTAAAATACTTTTGGCAGATTTCTGAGAATGAGGACAAACCGATATTGGCACTTCTTTACGCTATTGGACATGATTACCTGTTGGCTGAAAGTATTCCTGTAATTTGTGATACGATGCTTGGTGACAAAGTAACTGTGGAAAAACTGGAGGAGAATATCGAGACTTACTATCCGAAAAGATTCGCCAATAGTACGAGAACATCGACGGCACAAAACATTGCCAGCTCATGGAAACAAGCCGGATTCATTACCGGTAAAGTGAAAAATATCCGGACCCAACCTGTAATCGATTATCACATCATTGCCTTTGCTTTTTTTATGGCTTATCTCGATGATTTAAGAGGCGATTTTATTTTAACAAGTAAATGGGTAAAAGCTCTTTCATTAAGTGATTCGATTGTCCGTGAGCTTGCCATCGAAGCGGCTAAAAGAGATTTCATGCAATACCAATTTGCAGGAAGTGTCACTGCAATATCCTTCAATAACCTAATCAACAAACTTGAAATAAATGGTATCTAAAATTGATCAACTACTCACGGCCTTTGAACTGGTGGTCAATGAACCGTGGTCAACTTCTTTATCCGGACAGGAGAGAGTTTGGTTCCTGGTTTACGACCCGGCAGAACAGCGCAAAGTTGAATTCCGACTGGGTGACTTTGAAACAGCCACCATCAAAGCGGGTAAAAAATGGGTAAATATTTCATTGAAGAAATGCTTTCCAAGCTGGATGACCAACCATGATTACAAAGAGGAATACTTTAATGACCCCGAAACATTGGTTGATCAACTGGAAGCTGAGTTTAAACAATTCGCCGTTGATTTTTTGATTCAGGAAATTGAAAAACAAGGTTCTGATGACAATACCCTGATTGCTATTCGTGATATTTCATCCTTGTTTGGATTTAACCGAATGTCGGATGTACTCAACGGATGCTCGAATGCTTTC
>JBBQMW010000151.1:0-8958 GCA_038329265.1 Bacteroidales bacterium
CGGGTTCCGTTGCACTTCACCCGGGGTTATTGATATTTTACTCCTTCGGAGTAAATCCCCTAAATCCTATAGGAACTTTTGATGGTGAAAATTCAATTCGACTGCTCTTTGAAGGTCAATTGTTCTGAGTTTTCAGTTCCCCGACTCCCTTCCCAATTTTGGGGAAGGTTTGGGGATGGGGCTTTTACATTACCAGTTCGAATTTTTCTTCGAGGCAGATTGCATCCTGTTTGTCCATTAGCGCACTGAGGATTTTTTCGAGGATGCGCAGTCCGCCCATATAGCCGATGGTTGGGAAATAGCTGTGTCCGATGCGGTCGATAATTGGGAAACCCATGCGCACAAATGGAATATTTTCGTCGCGGGCAATGTATTTGCCGTAGGTATTGCCAATGATCAGGTCAACCGGGTTTTCCTTAATCCACTGGTGCATCAGGAACATGTCGGCTTGTGGTCCGTTTTTGTATTTGGCTTCAGGAACACGTGCTGAAAGGATCTCTGTCAACCGGGAATTAAAATGTTTGCCCGGAGTTCCGGAAACAATGTAAACCGGTTTCATATCCATATCAACCATGAATTCGATCATCGGGATAATGTTATCAGGATCGCCATAAATAGCCACCCGTTTTCCATAAAGATATTGGTGCATATCGGTGATCACGTCAAGCAATCGTCCACGTTCTTCGGTAATTGATTCAGGAACTGAAACCCTGCCAGCTTTTGCCAATGCCTGAATGAAACGGTCGGTAGCCTTTAATCCAACAGGAATATCGATGATGTCGAACGGAACCCGGCACTGATTATCGAGTGTGATAGCTGCTTTTTCAGTTGCCCATTCGCCCAATCCGAGTGACTGCATACTGTCGCCCATACTTACCATTTCAGGAATAGTCGTTCCACCTTTGGGGTACATTTCGAATTTTCCGGTCATTGGAGCGTCGAGAACATCGGATGTATCGGGTAAAAGCACCGATTTTATCTTCATCATTTTCATGATTCGTTTCAGTTCGCGCATATCCGAAGGTTCTACCCATCCAGAAAGTAAATTGATCTGGCGGATTTTTTCATCGGTTTTTTCAGCGAAATATCTCACAAAGCCTTCGAGCATATTGGCGTATCCGGTTACATGCGACCCAACATAACTGGGTGTTGATGCCTGAAGTACGTGACGGCCGAATGGAACTTTTCCTTCATCACGAGCCTTGATGACAATCTGGTTCAGGTCGTCACCAATGGTTTCGGAAAGACAAGTTGAATGTACTGCGATAATTTCGGGTTCGTAAACGGCAAAAATGGTTTCGATAGCCTGCATCAGGTTGGCTTGTCCGCCAAATACTGATGATCCTTCTGTAAATGAGCTGGTTGCAGCCATTACCGGTTCTTTGTAGTGACGGGTGAGGGCACTGCGGTGATACGAGCAGCAACCTTGCGAACCGTGACTATGAGGAAGGCATCCGTGAACACCCAGAGCTGCATACATGGCGCCTACTGGCTGACAGGTTTTAGCCGGATTAACTGTTAAAGCGTTCCGTTCTCTTACTTCTTTGGTTGTATGTCGTAATAACATAATGGTTCCTCCTAATTTTAATGTTCAATTGCCATGCTGCCCACGAGTTCAGACTCGTTTTTCCAAGGGGCATCAATCATTTTCCAAATATTGGTAGCCAGCATCCTTTCCATTTCAACATAGAAATTGATAGCACCACCGAAAGCGGTGTACGGTCCGCCGTAGTCGTAGCTATGCAGTTGCTTGAGCGGAATTCCGGCTTTCTGCACCACATATTTTTCTTTGATTCCGGCGCAGAAAACATCGGGTTTGTAGAATTCGATGAGTTTTTCGGTTTCCCAATGGTTCACATCATCGATTACCAGTGAATTTTTAGCCATATCATGCATCATTCCAGCATAATCTTTAAATTCAAATCCTTTACCTTCCAATGCAGCTTTTTTCTCCACCAAATCGTCACGAAATAATTTTTCGTCTTTGGTAACTGTCAGTTCTTCAATGTTCCGGGAGTCAGCGTCAATTTTGATAGTTGGTATCACTTTACGGCCTTCGTAGTCGTCTCGGTGAGCGAATTCGTATCCGGCAGAAACGGTGCGTATTCCAAGCTCAGTAAATAATTCCTGATAATGGTGAGCGCGTGAACCTCCAACGAACATCATGGCCAGTTTACCTTCGACGTGTGGTTTTATCGCGCTTTTTACCGCTTCAACTTTTACCATTTCGCGTTCGATGATTTCCTCGACTTTGGCTTTCAACACTTCATCACCAAAATAGTCAGCCACCTTCCGAAGTGATTTGGCGGTAGCTTCGGCTCCAACGAAGTTGACTTTTATCCAGGGAATGCCGTATTTTTCTTCCATCATTTCGGCAATGTAGTTGATGGAACGGTGGCACATCACCATGTTCAGGTCGGCTGTGTGCGAATACTCCATGCTTTTGATGGTTGAATTTCCGGAGAAAGAGGAAAGCAGTGTGATGCCGGCTTCTTCGAACAAACGCTCGAGTTCAAAAGCATCGCCGCCAATGTTGTATTCACCCAACATATTGACCTGAAATTTGCCTGAACGTTCGCGATCGTTCAGTCCAACAACATTTTTAAATACTCCGTTGTTGGCAATGTGGTGACCCGCCGACTGTGAAACTCCGCGGTAACCCTCGCAGCTGAACCCAAAAATATTGATTCCCAATTCTGCTTTCATATCGCGGGCAACCGAATGAACATCGTCGCCAATCAAACCTACCGGACAAGTTGAAAAAATAGCAATGGCTTTTGGCTTGAAGATTTCGTATGCTTCGCGAACGGCATCCTTCAGTTTGGCTTCACCACCGAATACAATGTTTTGGTCCTGCATATCGGTCGAAAAACAGTAATTCATATAGTTATCTTCGCCTTCTGCCGGTCTGGTCTGATTACGACGGGTTAACCAGGCATAAAAACTACAACCGATTGGGCCGTGTACAAGGTTGATGATGTCGCGGGTTGGTCCCATAATTACTCCCTTGCAACCCGCGTATGTACAACCTCTTTGGGTAATGATCCCGGGAATAGTACGGACATTGACCAAGATTTCCTGATCGAATGAAGGATCATTGATCAGAATCCCTTTGCCCCTTTTCTTGGCTAATTTTGGTGGATATTTTTTCAGGATCTCTTCTCTAAGCTTTAGTGGATCCGGTAATCCGTTGGTATAATCTTTCTTGTTTGGCATAATTATAAGTTTTAATCCAGTGTTACATCACCTGTTTCGCCGGTTCTAACCCGGACGGATTCGTGTAAGGGAATGACGAAAATTTTACCGTCACCCGGTTCGGGAGTCTGGTTTGCTTCGATGATTGTTTCAATAGCTTTGTTGAGGTTTTCATCAGTAACCACAATATTTACAACACGTTGAGGGCGCAGACGGGGTTCTTTTGCTAAATGGGCCAAAGCCTCCGGAAGATCCTTTTTTACTCCCTCCAGAACTTTGGCATCCCAAAGACCTTTTCCACGGCCAAAAACTTTTCCTGTGGCGGTCATTGAAGGAAGACCTGCAGCCGACAAAGCCTTTTTGGTTTCGTTCATCCTGTTGATGCGTATGATTGCCATAATTAACTTCATTATTTTACAGTTTTAGGTTATAATTCCTTGGTTCCGCGGCTAATGGTGTAAGCTTCTTCAACCGGCGTGATGAAAATTTTTCCATCGCCAAAAGCTCCTTTGGGTTCGGTGCGGGCAGCTTCCATAATGGTGGTAACAGCAAAATCCTTGTCTTCATCTTTTATCACCATCAGTAACATTTCTTTTGGCAGTTCATCATAGGTAACATCACCGATTTTGATACCACGCTGTTTGCCACGACCCACTACAGGTATTTTTGTCACAGCTATATACCCGGCTTCAAACAAGGCATTTAAAACTTTACTCGATTTGTCAGGACGAATTATTGCTCTAATCATTAACATACTTTGGTTCTCCTATTTTTTAGTTTGCGATTCCGAAATCAATTAATAAGGTTTCCAGATCTTCCATAGCCAATGGAGTTGGAATAACGAAGTTTGTATTCTCGTTGATGGCTTTTGATAATGCACGGTATTCATTGGCCTGAGCATGCTCCGGTTCATATTCGATAACCGTCTTACGGTTGATTTCAGCACGTTGAACAACATTTTCGCGGGGTACGAAATGAATCATTTTGGTTCCCAACTGACGGGCAAGTTCTTCAATCATTTCACGTTCGTTGTCGACGTTTCGTGAGTTACAAATCAGTCCGCCCAAACGAACAACTCCTGCCTGTGCATATTTCTGAATCCCTTTACAAATGTTGTTGGCTGCGTACATGGCCATCATTTCTCCTGAAACCACTATGTAAATCTCTTCGGCTTTCCCTTCGCGCATTGGCATTGCAAAACCTCCGCAAACAACATCGCCCAAAACGTCATAGAATGTATAGTCGATTTTGTATTTTTCATCCCAGCCACCCAACTGTTCCAACAGGTTGATGGAAGTAATGATACCACGCCCGGCACAACCTACCCCTGGTTCCGGACCACCTGACTCAACGCAACGGGTTCCGCCATATCCGGGTTTTACAACATCTTCCAGATCGATATCTTCACCTTCTTCACGCAAAGTATCCAACACTGTTTTCTGTGCCAATCCACCCAGTAGCAAACGGGTTGAGTCGGCTTTCGGGTCGCAACCCACTACCATTACATTAAATCCTGACTCTGCTAATCCAGCAACTGTGTTTTGTGTGGTGGTGGATTTACCGATTCCACCTTTACCATAAATTGCGATTTTTCTCATTTTCGTATTTTTAAGGGTTATACTTTTTCTGTTTGGTTGGAGCATTACGACAATGATGCCAAGAGCAGTTTCAAGTTTCAGGTTCCAAGTTTCAAGTTGTGGGTTGAATATTGATTTTCTGAAACTTACGAGGGTGAAAAATTTTAAGAAGGAATTTTGGCACACGAAAAAATCCTACTTTTTGGTAGGAAACGAGGAGTTGGCGTACAAAACGTGTTGCACGGCACAAAAGCAATGATAGTAAGGATTTACGGAGTGTTACTATTGGCTTAACCTACGTTTTGGTAGGAAGAGGAACGGAAGAGAAGGGGTGAATAAGAGCAACAAAAAAGTAGTAGAAAGACTAAAAATGGGATGGTTAGTGTCAAATTTCTACACCAAACGCGGGAATTTATAGCATTATTTCTATGTTCCTATTGGCTTTATATAATCGTAATCCATGCTTCTGTCTTTTAACTTCTCTATTTTTTGAATTGTATCTTTTAGTTCTTTTGACAATTTCTCATTCTCAACTTCAATCGTGAAACTATCTAATCTTTCAGCCCAACGCCGATATAGTTGTATTAATACTTCATAATATTTGTTAGGATTTTGGCTTCCTCTTAAAATGGTTATTGTTGGATATAATGATGTAATACTGTTACAAAAAGTCCTTCCTATCGAATTAAAAGCTACTTTCTCATCAGCAATACCTTTTACAAAACAAACAGAAAAAGCCTCTAGTTTATTAATAATATCTAATTCCAATTTTATGATTTCTATAGGTCTGGCTAAAAAAGCTTTCGAAAAATTTTGATCCCACTCTTTTGTTTCATCATTAGTGAAATTCTTAACTGCCATTTTAATTTTAGGGTAATTAATTTTCTGCAATTCTTCATTCAATTTATTCTCTAATGGAAGAATCTCAGTATATTCTTTCACTTTATCAGCCGCAAGATTAGCAGCTTGTCGTTGTGAATAAGTGATTAATTGCCTTTGGCTTTCTTCTAACTGTTGTTTTGCAATTAGTAATTGATTTCTTGCCAACTTGATTTGGAAGAATATAAACAATCCTAATAAAGCAAGAATGGGACCGCTGAAAAAATAGATATTCTCTAATAGCGATTTTTGAGTATCAATTATTTCCATGATTTTTTCTTAATCCTTTTAATCCATTTAATTATCTATTCATTTCCAAAGATACTGTTTCCCATTAACATTTACTTGAATATCATTCTTGTTGTTAAATCCTATCTTTTAACAATGGTGGTGAGTTTGTGGTGTTTGGATTTGCTCCCTTCGACTTCGCCTATCGGCGGCTCAGGGAGCGGCGCGCTGATGAACATTTGTAGCCACAGAATAAATCCGCTGGAATACTCGCTGCCTGAGCCTGTCGAAGGCGATTCTTTATTTAGAACGGTTGCGATTGGTATCACAGGGTTTCATTTCATTGCACCCTGTGCTGTTGCAGGTCGTCCCGATGGGGCGTAGTGGTAGAATACTTGAATCTTGTTTGAGGGTCGTTAGCTGTTTGGCAATTCAAAATATTATTTAAACTTTTTGCTTCTTCAAAATTTGTTCAAAGTTTTTTGATTTTATAAAAACTTGTTTTTTCTTATTTACTTGAATAACTTCCAGAAATCCTAGGTTTACAAGAGTTTTTAAATCAGATCTCGCAGTAAAATTTGAAATAATAAATCTCTTTTCAATTTCCTTAATATTCAATACCCGATCAGAATCGTCGTTAACAATTTTAAGTATTTGAGCCATCCGTTCATTAACAAAAGCTATTTTCATAAACTTTGCTGCTTGAAAAACCTCCTTCTGTTTTCGATTTATATATAATTTCAAGGCATCAAATGCCTTTTCCATTGTCTTTATATGGTAAGTAATAAAATAACTTAAATCATTTCCATCAATTTCCGAGTACAAATATGATTTCTCATATTGGTTTTTTGTATCCTTAATTATCCTTGATATAGATAAATATTCTGTTAACCAATAACCTTTTTTGAGCATATACCAATAAAATATCGCCCTTGCAGTTCTTCCATTCCCATCAGTAAAAGGATGAATCCACCCAACCATAAAGTGTATAATGCAACCTTTTATAATTGGGTGGATGAAGTTACTAGTTTCATTATTGAAAAATTCACATAAATCTTTTACTATATCATCTAACTCGTTTTTTGATGGGGGAGTATGTACTATTTCACTATCAGTATAATTTACAACATGTATATCATCATTATCCCTAAATTGCCCCTCATCTTTAAAGTCATCTAATGTTTTATTTGAAATCAGTTTGTGTATATAAAGTATCTTTTCAGGTGTAATATCTTCATCTTTATGCTGAACAATGTGTTTCATGGTTATGAAATTATTCATAATCATATGCTCCGACTTGTTCTTTGGCTTTTGTTCTTGCTGAATCATTTCTTTAGCCTTTTTTCTAGTCGTATTAGCTCCTTCCATCTGACTACTTGAAATCGCCTCTTCCATTATAGAGCTGATTATAAACTTCGTTTTATCTGTTTCAGCAATTCCAATGTTGCTTCCTAATGTCCCTCCTATATGCATATCAAATAAGTGTAGAGCTCTTTGCATATAGTCAGTAATCATAAATTGAAACCTGTATTTTCCAAACTTAATACTGTTACTATTTATAAGGCGATGAAGTTTAACTGCATTCCACAGGTCTTCTGGGTTAGCGTCTTTAGATTTATACTTAATTTTATCCCAGTACAAATAATCATCTTGAATATTTTTTAATATTCCATCTAATTGCAATTTTACCATTAAAGAAATGGTATTATCATCTTGCTTATATTTTGGTGGTTGCTCAATCATTGTAGCTAATTTTCATCAAAACTAAGTAATAATTGCGAGATTATCCACAAATCTCGCAATTATTCAATTTAAGCTTAGTATTATCCGTTTCTTGATGTGTTACCAAACGTGTATATTCCCTCAAACCCAAGTTAAAAAAAGCCTTTTAAAGGTATTTGATTACTATGCTACTTTTGATTAATTTCTGCAAAAGATATAGAAAATAATTGATTGTGGGGGCAGAGATGCTCCCTTCGACACGCTGCGCGGCTAAGGGAGAGATGCATTGATGATCTTTTTTTGCAATGAAATAAAAATGATTGCACACTCGCTGCCTGTCGAAGGCGATTCTTTAAATTGAACGGTTGCGATTGGTATCACAGGGTTTCATTTCATTGCACCCTGTGCTGTTACAGGTCGTCCCGATGGGACTTTGGGTTGGTATACAAATCCTCATATTTGTAGCAAGGGGCAACGCCCCGAAATGTAAAAGCATAGGGCGGAGTGTAGGTATCTCATTAACCCTGAAAGGTTTTGGAAACCGGTCAGGGTTGGCGAACTGCGACCTGGCGGCGTTTGGAAAACCCGTCAGCGTCTGGCATGTATTAAACGCTGTCAGATCCTTTAAACGCTGTCAGGTTTTGGGTGTCGCGATTTTTAATCGAGTGGGTTGCAAAAAAAACGGAGATTAAAAATCTCCGCACCCAATGGAGCTGCCATACATTTCAACACCCTCCATTTCTTTAACCCTTTCAATATCGGGGAGAATCATTTATCAACACCAATCTCCGAACATCTATAAATTTGTGAAAAATTAGGAGGTTTTGATATCAGAAGTTTTTCTCCCAGAAGAGCATTTTGGGTTCACATTCGGTGAAACCCATTTTTTGGTAGAGTGATTTTGCAGCGTGGTTGTCTTCGCGAACTTCAAGGTTGACGCGGCAGAAACCGTTTTCGGAAGCATAATCGAGGATTCCCTTCATCAGAAAATGGCCGGCGCCAATGTTGCGAAACTCGGGAGCCACAATAAAGTCGTGAATATTCAAAATCGGTTTTGCCTTGAAAGTGGAGAAGTTTTGGTTGCAGTTGGCCATCCCGGCAAATTGATCATTGGCAAGTACAAAAAATCCTAAATAACCGGAATGGGTTTGCAATCCGGCAATGATTTTTGGAGCTAATCCTTCGTCCATTGGTGCATTATTTCCCATCGGATCATGCATGTAATCGTTCAGTAATTTGATTAATTGTGAGCGATGTTGCGGGTTTTGAAGTTCGACATTTAAAAATGATAATTCCATTGAAAATTTGTTACGTTAATTTTCAAAAATAAGAGAAATTTGGTTTAGTTGAACCTTTC
>JBBQMW010000152.1:0-8902 GCA_038329265.1 Bacteroidales bacterium
CCATCTTCGCGTTGGTATATGGTTGCTTTTTCAAGTGGTTGGCGGTAGCGGATTCTGAGATCATATCCTCGGATTTCTCCCGGATTCATTACTAAATCTGGTCGAATCCAGTGAATTTCTTCCTTTGGAATAAAAAGACCCGGACGGTATAATCCAGGATGTTCGGTGCCTTCGCCAACATACAAAATATTACGGGTAACATCAGTTCCAATTACGAACAGCGGATCCTGATGACCACCGATATTCAGCCCTTTGCGCTGGCCAACAGTGTAATAATGTGCGCCTCTGTGTTCTCCAATGACTTTACCATTCCAGGGTTTGTATGGAAATTCCGAGCAAAGTTTACGGAAGTTTTCTTCAGTTTTTTCGATGTTCTTTTTCTTACCGATAAATTCTGCCGGAACTTCAATCACATTGCCGGTTTTGGGTTCCAATTGTTGCTGAAGAAAGGTTGGTAAATCAACTTTACCTACGAAGCAAATACCTTGAGAATCTTTGCGTTCTGCACTTGGAAGATTTGCATGACGCGCAATTTCGCGAACCTCAGGTTTTTCCAGATGCCCAATCGGAAACATGGCTTTCGAAAGCTGATACTGGTTCAGCTGACACAAAAAATAACTCTGATCTTTGTTATTGTCTTTTCCGGCAAGCAATTGATGAATGGTCAGGCCGTCTTTTTCAAACTCAGATTTCCGGCAGTAATGGCCGGTGGCTACAAAGTCGGCATTGTATTTCAGGCATTCGTCCAGAAAAATATCGAATTTGATTTCGCGGTTGCAGAGCACATCCGGATTGGGCGTGCGGCCTTTGCTGTATTCGGCGAACATGTAATCGACCACCCGCTGCTTGTAATCTTTGCTGAGATCAACAATGTGAAACGGGATTTCGAGTTTTTTTGCAACCAGTTTAGCAATCATGGCATCGTCTTCCCAGGTGCATCGAGAGGTAATGGTTCCGGTGCGATCGTGCCAATTCACCATAAATAGCGCCACCACATCATGTCCTTGTTGTTTCAGTAAATATGCTGCAACACTCGAATCTACCCCTCCAGATAATCCTATAACAACACGACTCATTTTGTTAGGTCCAAATTTCAAATTTCAAGTTCCAGGTCTGGCACGATCATTTGTAGTTATTCATAGTGTGTCAAATATGAAAAATGACGAAATGTAAATAACGAATAATGATGCGCAGCTGATTGGGTGGCAAAAGTAGGGAAAGCAGCGAACTATTCCAAAGATCAGATGAGTTCATCAGGATTAATGTCAGTTACATCAATGATCTTTTTCAGGATGGCATACATCGTTAATCCGGAAGCTGATTTGATGCCGGTTTTTTCGGAAATATTTTTGCGATGCGAGATCACCGTGTGCGTACTTACAAAAAGCTGATCGGCAATTTCCTTGTTCGAATGGCCTTTGGTGAGCAATTGCAAAACTTCAATCTCGCGGCGTGTAAGTTCGGTGTCGGTTTCTTTGCCCTGATTGGTATCCAATGAATTCAGCACCTCATTGACTTTGTAACAAATTAGTGAGGCGGAATCCTGAATGCTAATTGACGGTGTTGATGGTGTTAAATTCAGGTCCGAATATAATGCCATAAATTGGATGCTGCCGGTTACCGGCAAAATCTGTCGGATTAACAAACCACTTTTTTCGAGTTCTTCCGGAGTTGCAACGATCAGGAAATGGCCTGTTAATTCTGGATAATCGATAATTTCGTCGCCACGGTGAAGTTGAATAATTTCGCCCGCCAAACTGTTTCTCAGAATCTCTGCAAGTCCAGTCAGTAAAATGTCTGAAGGGCTTATCAACACAATTGATTTGAGGGGATTACTCATAACTTTGCAGTACCATTTCGAGCTGTTTGACTTTCGGAATCAGGATATGATCCTCGATTCGTGAATGGTTTTTCAGATCTTTTTCGAACATAAACAGATTGGCGAGAAAAGCGTTTCCCCGGTTTTGGTCGTAATTTGGAGGAAGATATTTGATGATGATGTTCTTAAGATCATCCATTTTGTCATCCATTTGTGAATGTTCTTTTTCGAATCCTGAAATGGAATAGTCGGGATATTTTTGTTTGAAATGCGGTCTGGATTCCAGATCTTCAATAACCCGATTCAGTTCAAGGATGTAAGGAAACATTATCCGTTCCTCGAAATCGATGTGAATGACAAATTCTTCCTTAAATTTTGAATAAAATTTACGAACCAAATCATTCTCTGTACTTTCTTCCGGATTAGCCGAAAGGAAAAGCTCAATCAAACGGTCGTTTTCAGGAATGAGGTAGTCGATGTAATACCGATGGGTTTTCACCAGATAGTCGATGACCATTGAGACAGAGAAGTCTAGCAGTCGTTTTTCAGGAAAATATGCTTCGTAATGGAAAACATTGATGATTTCGACAAAAAAGTTCAGATCGATCCCTTTTTCTTCGCAAATATTCAGGATGGTATGATCGCCAAAACCCAGTTTTACGCCCAGTCGGTTGATGACTGGCAGCAATGAATGATCTTTATGAATGACTGAAGCGAGCTTGCTGTTTTCGTTAAACAA
Organism: Bacteroidales bacterium; assembly: GCA_038329265.1. Classification (GTDB taxonomy): domain Bacteria; phylum Bacteroidota; class Bacteroidia; order Bacteroidales; family Prolixibacteraceae; genus Aquipluma. Next base: position 2,559 of record JBBQMW010000152.1, read on the forward strand.
TTCCATAAATTCGGGATATGATATGATTCGTAATCAAGACAAAATAAACAGTTAAAGGTTCACAAGTATAAAATAAGAAAACCCCATTTTATTGGGGTTTTCGGTATATAAATTTTAATTCGTATTAGCTTCTGTCGGCTCCCGGTCTTTTACTCCAGAATTTTCGTACAGGTCTCTGTTCGGAGTGTGCTGCTGTATGACTCGATGGTCTGCTCTCAGTTCTTCCTGATGTTTCCCGCACAGCTTGTCCGTTATGCTCGCGGCGGATTGGTTTCCGGGCAGTCTTTGCAGGTGCTTTCTCCGGAGTAAAATCGGTCATTGCATAGGGATGATCGCTAATAACAGGAATTGACTGCGAAATCAGTCGCTGGATGTCGCGCAGAAATGTGATTTCAGTATTGTCGCACAACGAAAGTGCAATACCACTTTGCCCGGCGCGTCCGGTTCTCCCGATCCGGTGCACGTAGGTTTCAGGAATATTGGGAATTTCGTAATTAATTACATGCGATAAATCGTCTACATCAATTCCACGGGCGGCAATATCGGTTGCAACCAAAATACGGATCTTTCCACCTTTAAAGTCGGAAAGAGCTTTCTGGCGTGCATTCTGCGATTTATTACCGTGAATAGCCTGTGCCTGATGACCGTTTTTCTGCAAAAACTGAACGACTTTGTCGGCGCCATGTTTGGTGCGTGTAAAAACCAAAGCAGAAATAATTTCACGGTCGCGCAGTAAATGAAGCAATAAGCTGCGTTTGTCAGCGTAATTCACCATGTACATCTGCTGTTCAACTTTTTCGGCAGTGGTCACTTCGGGTGTAATTTCAACTTTTAATGGGTTTCTCAGGATTGTTTGCGACAGTTTGACAATGTCTGACGGCATGGTAGCCGAAAAGAAAAGCGACTGCCTTTCTCTCGGAAGCTCAGCAATGATGCGCTTTACATCATGAATAAAACCCATATCGAGCATGCGGTCGGCTTCGTCGAGCACAAACAATTCAATGTTTCGTAAATCGATGTAACCCTGATTCATCAAATCGAGCAAACGACCCGGAGTGGCAATTAAAATATCGATACCCTGACGCAAAGCATCAGTCTGAGGACGTTCGCCAACACCACCAAAAATAACAGTGTGTTTCAGTCCGGCATAGCGCCCGTAGGCAGCAAAGCTTTCGCCAATTTGTATCGCGAGTTCGCGGGTAGGGGTAACAATCAGTGATTTAATCTTGCGTTTGCCTTTGGCTGGCAAGTGTGTGTCATACAAAATCTGGATAATCGGAATTGCAAAAGCTGCGGTTTTTCCGGTTCCTGTTTGTGCACAACCTAATAAATCTTTTCGCTGAAGTATGATGGGTATTGCTTGTTCCTGAATTGGGGTAGGTTTCTCGTAACCTTCTGTTTTTAAAGCCCTCAGGATAGGCTCAATCAAATCTAAATTTTCAAATAACATTTTTTAATTTTGAAAAGGCCTCTTCAAATCAATGAACTTCTAATGGCCTTTGTGTTTACGGTGCAAATCTAAACATAAATAAGTTACCCAATATGAATTCAGAGTTAATTCTTTTAATAGCCAGAAATAGAGTATATTATAAATTATTCAAACATCTGTACGAATCAGAAAATAAGAAACAAGTATCGACGTTTGAATAGAAATGAGTTACTTACTTTTTACAAGCAAAAATGGAAACCAAGCATACATCGAAAACTAAGAATCGATTCCTAATTATTCTTCTCCTGGCTGTATTCCTGATAGTTGGAACCGGATGTAAAGTTTTTCATGGGCACAATCGTTCAAATGGAGAACTTATCACCACAAAACCCCATGGTCGGTTGGCACCGGGGGAAGTGGATGAAATGTCCGGAGGCAATAATGAAAATCAGAATGAACCAAAGGAGGATAGGAGACACAGACGAGATTAAGCTAAAAAGGACGGAAATTATCTCTCCGGACTTTTTGCATATTTAAACAATGAGATAATAACTGTTCATGCCTTCTGCTTCTCTGAGGACAAATGTAACCTTGAGGGAAGGTAGTCCTGAAATTGGTTGAATTTTTCGTAAACCTGACTGGTTCTATGTTTGTTGTTCAAAATTTCAAATCTGTTTCGTTATCTTTGGTATCGCGAAACGAGTATAAAAGCCATCAAATATCTCATCATGAACTACACGATAAAAATTGCCGAAAACGAAAAGGAGGGTGAAAACCTAATTAGACAAATTAAAGAACTGGTAGGCGATAGTCCATTTGTTAGTATTTATGAAGACGAAACCGGACTTTCGGACGATATGGTGCAAGAATTAGAGAGTTATCCACCCTCCGGGTTCTCTTTTCTAATGTTCTGATGTAAATTCCCGGCAATAAGGTATATCAGGATACCTCTGAGGTACCTCCAACTACCTCAAAGGTAGAAATTCCTCCCTTTGAGTTACCCCCGCATACCTAAAAGGGATAACATTGGAGCTAAAAGGTAGAGTATCGGAGCTTTTAGATGGATTGGGAGTAGGGTCAGAACATGCCCTGACCAAATGAGGCCAATTTTAGAATTACACGTATTATTCATTTTCCTGAATCCTGAATAATGACATGGCTAAAAATAAAAAGAAGCAGAACAATGCAGACAAGCAGAAGCATTTGACTGCACAACATCAGAATGGATTCCTGAATAAATTACGTATCACTTTCAAGGCTGCTACCGGTGAAGATGTGTTTCAATTATTTTCTTCAAAAGAGCTGAAACTAATCATTTATTGCAGGGCGAGTTCGATTTCAGTGGTTCCAAGGAAGGTGAATCAATCCCTCCCAAAATATTTGAATCGATGCAGCTCATATTCAATTATTACATTAAAACAACGATGATGCCCGAAGAAGCCTCTCAAAAACCAGTATCCATTGCTGATTTCTATTCGACTGCACTAACACTTTCTGCCTATTGCGCCTATTTGGAAGAGCATATGAGTTCACATAAAAAGGCTGCAAAAATCATTGCAGTAATCTCCAATAGTTCATTTGGAGTAAACCAACAGCTCAATCTCATTTATGATCAGCTTTATGATGAGCTTTTCCCCTATCTAATCCGCGTTTCCCTGCGCTCCCGCGCGATTGCATCGCGTGGTTTTCCACTATTCCACATCACTTAATGACTATAACATCATTCAATAAACCGCTTTCAACGGCATAATCAGCAGCACTGCTGTACATGTAATCCTCTGCGATGAAAACCAATCCTGCGTCAACCGGTTAAAATTTGTAACTGCGGCTCATGTTAGGATACTATAAGCAATACTCGATAAAAGTAAGGAATAACTTTTAATTAGCCACGCGATGCAATCGCGCGGGAGCAGGGGGATGCAATCGCGCGGGAGCAGAGGGGAGCAGGGGCTGTTTGCGCTATCGCTCAAACGAGAGGCAGTGTGGAGTGTTTACAATGTGGAATCCCGAATTAAGTTAACTAAAAAATGCAATGATTTTTTAGCAGAAAGATTTGAAAATTAAAATATAAAAAGATACATTTGTCTGTTAATGAATATAGAAAAGCATTTGAATTACCATCTTATAACAACATATTTATCTTCAATATTTAACCACATTAAAAAAACGAAAATCATGAAACAAAAATTTTATTTGAACATTTTTTTAGCACTTGTTTTTGTTGGATTTCTCTCCTGTAAAAAAAAGAGTGATGATGTCGTTGACGGACCTTGTGGAAAGTCATGGTCGGATTTAGCTCAGAAGGAAATCAGTGCATGGTCGACAGCTGCACAGAAATATGGAATTGATCCAAGTGTTACCAATTGCAATGCATACAAATCAGCAGGACTGGCTTATATTAATGCATTGGAACCATTAAGAGACTGCCCAACCCTTAGCGGTGTTGAACGCACACAGTGGGAGCAAGCCATGGAAAGTACCAGAACAAGCATAAACAGCTTGAATTGCGTTGAAACAACCAAAAAGTAAGGGTTTACAGGGAAGAAAGAACAACCTTAATTAACTTGAATTGTAAGTAAGCATAAATATTCAATAGAATAAATATGTTAATTCTAATATGAAAAATGATTGATAATGCAAGGCATTTTCTTTTAATAAATCCTCGATGTCTCCCGCCACTCAACACTGCCCTCATTTGCAACTGACTGTCCTGATGAATATGGGGAAGAGGCTAATGGTTCTGAGTTTAAAACTCCTTTCAATGTATTACAATACAATTTGAACATTAACAAATCCCTTTTCATCTGAATATTCACGATCATCATCAGCTAAAATTGGATCAATAAATCAAAAATAGCATCAAAGCCACAAACCCAATTACCCCTTCGTTTCCACTTTCGCTCAAACAAGGGGCCGAGAGGGTGAATAAGTTAACCCATTTAGAGATAATTACGCAGGAATGTTGAACATTTCTATATGATGTTATGTTCCAACATATCAAGCTCATGGTTTGGATTTGATTATATTTATTTTTGTTGATGCTGGTCGTGTTTTTACGTAAATCTAATTTAAAACTATACCAAAATGATTCGCAAGTTGTTTTATCTTCTTATCGTAATCGCAACAAATGTGACTGCCCAAACAGCCAACATGATGAATGTAAAATTAAAGACGGGTGCGAGTATTCCGTTTGCTCTTACTTCAGCGAGTAGCCTCACTTTTTCGGGTATTCAAGGGAAGGACACCTTGAATGTAAATTTGAAATCCGGATCACCTGTTCAATATTCAATATCATTGCTCGATGGAATCAATTTTTCCATTGACCAATCAGCCGATTCAATTTTCATCCTATTGAAAGAAGGAGATGTGCAGAAGTATGCCATTTCTTCTATCTCCGCATTGTCATTCATCGGCTGGGACGAAAGCACTTCAATTGAAACAGTAAAATCGGAAACTGAGAAAAGAAATTTCCTTGGACAAAACTATCCAAACCCGTTCAATCTATCCACAACCATTCCGTACTATTTGCCGAAACAGGAGAATATAACGATCACGGTCTCCACGATGACAGGCAGGATAATCGCAACTCTTATCCAGGAACAACAAGGTTCCGGCATGCACCAGGTTACCTGGGATGCATCAACGGTTCCCGTTGGTATGTACTTTTACCGGTTACAAGCCAGCGAATACATGGAAACAAAAAAGATGTTTTTGTTGAAGAATCGTTGATTAAAAAGACTTTTATTTCAATACTTACCATCGTTTAAACAAAAATATTATGAAACATCTTCTACTTTTTACGTTTCTGCTCACTTCCTATTTCGGATCGTTTGCTCAAACCAAACTTGTTATCGACCGAAAGGACGGAACAAAAGATTCGATCGCCTTAAATAATATTTCACAGATCAAATTCTCTTCTTCGGACATTTATCAGCCTTCGATGATGGAAGTTCAGCAAATTCTGGACACTACAGCAGTAAAGTTTTTGCAATTTGCCGAAGCGACAAATGGCGACCCGTGGCGTGCTTTAATGCTAACTGCAAATTGGGTTCAGTCTCAGCCCAATGTTCAATCGGTTTTTACCATTGATAGTACCTATCTTGATATTGTTTTGAAATCTGGTTTGCAGACCGATTTTTTTTTTAATTCGGTCGATAACAATGGATATTCTATTTTCCGGGGAGGAGGAGGAGGACAACATACGGAACAAGCAAACATTTCTTTTAATAAACTTTCAAAAAATACGATCACTAATAAAAAAGTCCTGATCTATGCACCTGCCTGGACAGAGTTTAATCTCCAGTCTACTGTTCCAAAAACAGTAACTACGCTGACAAATTCCGGATTAGGCCTTGAAGTTACGGTTCTCAAGGACGAAGAATGTACTCCTGCTATCGCCAATACATTCAAGGATTACGGACTCGTTATTCTTGATACGCACGGATTGCGAGATGCTTATATGAGCGGAACAATCCTCAATGTAGCAAAGAATCTTACGACTGAATTGCAGTATAAAAATGCAGTGATTCAGCAAGTCGGGCAGGATTTTTATAACAAAATATTAAACAATGAATTTAGGAAGGTATCCTATACCAATATTCCCACCGATATCCCAAATTGGCAAAAGAGAAAAGATCTGAAACGAATAGAGAAGATTTATGTTACCACCAAATATATTAAGACTCTCGCTTCGATGCCAAATTCGGTAATTTTTGGCAATATGTGTTACAGTGGATTTTCTGTTATTGACACGAGTAGGTACGATGTTAGATACCCTATAAAGACTGCATTTATGGATAAAAATCCCATCAGCTATTATTGTTATGCGTTAAATAACGGAAGGTCAACAGCCGTCGAAGATAATTTTGCTAAGGCTATGGAAGATTCAATTACCAAACGATTGGTGAAAGATCTT
>JBBQMW010000153.1:0-8778 GCA_038329265.1 Bacteroidales bacterium
TTAGTAGCCCAGGCAAGCCCTTTGCAAAACTATCGGATGTTAAAGCCAGGTATAAGCTGGTGGTTTTTGGCGCCAGTTGGTGCCCTAAATGTGTGGAGGATATCCCTAAATTGAAAAATTTTTATACGTCGTGGAAAAGTAATTATGATCTGGAAATTGTAATGATTTCCTTAGACACTGACAAGGAGAAATATGCCGCGTTTACCAAAGATTTCCCCTGGATCGGCAGTTGCGATTATAAAAGCTGGGAAGGCGAAGCTGCCCTGGACTATTATGTTTTTGGCACGCCCACGATGTTTTTGTTAGATGCGGCAGGTAAAATTCTGGTAAAACCGGTATCAGCCGATCATGCGAATGCGTGGTTGCAGGCAAAAGAGCAAAAGGATTAAAATGGGATTGGATAATACTATGTTATTGAATGACAATATTGACCAAAAAATTAATCAGATATAAAACTATGCTTAATAATAAAAAATTAACACGCACAAACCAAATCTTCTAAAATAAGTTTATGAATGACGAAAATAGCATATATGGAATTTCATACAATTGTCCCTACCTTTTAAGAGAGCAAGACTGCCCGTTACTGAAAATTGATTCATTACTATTTAAAAATAAATTAGACTGGATCAATTCTTTAAGTCGCGAAGAAAAACACATCATATTAACTCATCATTATACTTGTTCCAGGAAGAGAGATAAAATTGGGTTGAATTGGCACTATCCTTTGAAAGCAATATGAAATTAGGTAATAAACCAATCTTTTTTGTCGCTTGTGGTTTAGGTAATTACAACTGATAGATATAAATACGTGAAAAACAATAGATATAATTAATGGCCAAATTCCAAAAGAGAAACAGTCATAATCAAACTGAAACTTGAAATTTGGAATTCAAATCTTGTTAGGAGGATCGCTTATGAAGAGAGGTTTTATGACTGAAATCCAAAACTTGCAAATCCTTGGAATATACAGTAAGAAAACCAAAATTGATAATTGCTGGATTATGTTATTGAGTGGCAATTTGTTCGTAAATAATAAGTTGCACATTCAATCTCATGATGGAAGCATCCACCTTCCCATCCGTTTCTACGGGGAAGCTGGTTTGCCGTTTTCGCTCGAATGAATAGAGCCAATCTCCTAAAGGATGATTGAAAAAAGGAATATTGGGGTTTGAAATTGGATAACTAAAGGCCAATTTTCCGGTAAATCAATGATTGAATTTGGGTAACAAGTTAAATACAAAGTAACTTTTGTACCTCTAAACCAATAAGAATGAAAAAAACAATTGTAATTGCAGAAGACAATGATTTGTTGCGTTGGATTATAACCTACCGTTTAGAATTGGACGGGTACGACGTGAAAATTTTCACCAATGGGAAAAGTGCATCAGTTTATATGCTTGAAAATCAGTTTGATTTATTAATTACCGAGCTTCAGATGCCAGTGATGGATGGATTTGAGCTTATACAGACCATTAGAAAGAACATATCTAAAACTATTCCGATTATGGTACTCTCAAATATATGCGACGAAGATGAGAAATTGAAAATATTGAATATGGGAGGTAACGTATTTGTTTCCAAGCCAGTCATGGCCGGAGAGTTAAGTGTTCGTGTAAAATGCCTGATCTAACCTGAAAAACTAAAAAAAATGAATGGCTTTGGTGCAATAGAAGATGGTTATTATGGGCAGTTGAACCGAATTCCCAGTTATAATCCAATCTATACTAAAAAGGAACTTTTAAGGATTAACACATCGTGTATCCGGTTAGCGGATGAATATTCGGTTACCTGTTACGCCATGATTACATTTGATTATTCTTTTCATTTGGTGAACGATGCTTTATGTAATATCCTGGGGTGTGCGGAAAATGTATTATTGCAGACTGATATCAGAGAATTGATCAAACCGGAAGACCTATTCAGATTTAGTGATTTCATCGAGAATCAAAAAACTCATAGTGAAACTTCGGCATACTGTGAAAAGATATGTTTGAGTTTAAATGGGAAATATGTTTGGGTAAATATCAAGGCCTTTTTGATGCAATCAAACCAGGAACAGTCTTCTTTTTATGTTTTGCTAATGGATATTGTCAGTTTTCGAAAACTGGCAACAGTAGAAAGTGAGATGGTCAGGCAAAAATTCCTGTCGATTTCTGAATTTGCAATAATGCATAATGACACAGAACTCATGAGAGCCACTGAAGAATCGACTGAGACTATTAATAAAAGAAACTGTTTTAGTAATGATATGTTGGTATTTGCCCTTGATCAAACGAACGAGATAGTTATAATTACCGATAAAAACACCAAAATAGTTTTTAGTAACCAAAAAGCTTGTGAGTTTTTTGGTTATAGTCAGACCGAAATGTTAATGCTCTGTATCGAAGATATTGCCCCCCATTTTAAAGAAGAAGTCCAAATTCAATACCCAATGGTCGCTCATCAAAATGATGGTTCATCAATAATCGAAATGTATTACAAGACTAAAGATCAGCAAAGTTACCTGGTTGAAGTCAAAATTTCAGTGTATAAAACCTCTGAGCACTACTTTATCTACTCCGCAAATGACCTGTCGAGCCGTACACAAATGCTTGATATGCTATGGCACAATGAACAGAAATTTGTTGCTTTTGTAGAAAACTCGCCTAATATTATTATCCGATATGATCTGATGCTTTGTTGTATTTATGTCAACGAAGCTTTGGAGATAATTACTGGTTTTCCTCGACAGTGTATGATTGAGAGATCTGTTGATGAAATAGGGTTTTTACATGAAGAACAGTTGCAATTGATGAAGACCAATCTACGGTTGGTTATTAATTCGGGTTTACCAATGGAATTTGAACTGGTTGTTTCACACGCAATTAGCAACTTGCATGTGCATATACTGGTGGATGTTGTGCCTGAGTTGAATACTGAGAAAAAAATTTCAGGAATTATTGCCGTATGCCACGATATAACGCGACTGAAACACCAGGAAGAAGAATTGATTATTGCTAAAGAAAAGGCCGAAGAAAGCGGTAGAATGAAGTCATTTTTTCTAGCCTCAATTAGCCACGAGATTAGAACCCCACTGAATGCGATCATTGGTTTGTCGCGTTTATTGAAAGATGAAACACTGGCATCGAATGAACGCGATGAATTTATAGATATGATAGACGAATCAGGAATGAGGCTTATCTCTATGGTTGAAGAGATTCTGGATCTTTCAAAAATTGAGTCTGGTAATATTGACGTGCATGCTGAAAATTATAATGCCGATACAATATTAAAAGAACAGTATCTTGAAATGAACGAAATGCTCCGGTTAAAACAAAATGTTGATGTGGCAGTTGGATTGGATTGCAATTGTGGCAATAAGTTTTTTTATAATGATAAAAAGCTAATTAGACAGGTTTTAAAAATTCTTACCGGCAATGCGGTTAAGTTTACAAAAAAGGGAATAATTACATTAGGAATTCAGGGTTCCAAACGGGATTGGATTACTTTTTATGTTTCGGATACTGGTATAGGAATCCCTGCTGAAAAACAGGAATCAATTTTTGAACCATTTGTTCAGGTTGATAATTCAATGACAAGAACCTATGAAGGATTAGGTATTGGATTGTCGCTGGGACGTCGAATTGCCCGAGCCTTAGGTGGCGACATTACGTTGGTTTCAACTCCGGGAGAAGGCAGTACCTTCTATTTTTCAGTACCAATAATTGCGGATTGAATTCAAAAATCTTCCGTTAAAATTTAATTATTTGTCTGATTTACAGTAAAATAATTTTTGATTTATTAGTATAAAATCGCAGGAGTTTGAATCTTTAAAGTATTTAATAACCAGTTAAATGCTTTAATGATAACCAAATTAAAGAAGGATTCCACATGATTGTAGGTGGAAAACTTCTTCATATATCGTTCAGCCTGGTGCTGTTTGGCGATTTTTTCTAATCTGTCCTTTGGGATCAATGAACTAAATAAGCTGATTAAAGATCGGCTGTCCGCTAAAATCTTTACTTTTACCCATAGTTACTATTGTTGATTGGTAACTTCAAATGTAACCATACCGGGTCAGTCTTTCAAGGTTTGCCCACTTCTATTTTTTTACCGGGCAACAGTGAAAAACATCAATTTATCCACATAAATGTCCTGAAAGTTTGGGTCGGCTTCGAGGTTGATGTGCCTTGTTTTATTCAGTATTTGCGCGGTAATTCCGGCATCTTCGAATAAAAACATTTTGGCGCCAATCAAAGCGGTATTTCCCATTTTGTGAATTTTTTCCTCCGGAAGTTCAATCATTCCAGTACTTACAACATTTTCGAGGTTGAGGTAATTACCAAATCCACCGGCAATGTAGATGCGGTCAATTTCTTCCAATCCGATAGATAGAACTTTACACAAAATCGTCAATCCGGCTGCCAGTGCGGCTTTTGCCAATTGAAATTCGTTGATGTCTTTTTGCGTCAGCGAGATGGTTTCAGTCAACATGACATGATCTTCACCCGAATTGATTTCACCAAACATTCCGATCAGATCCAATATTCGGAGCAGGCCCACCGCATCAATCAGTCCACTGCCGCAAATGCCTTTTGCTTCAGTATTTCCAATGATGCTTGGCACCATTAAGTTATCAACGATATTGAGTGAAGAAATGGCACCGGTTACAGCCCGCATTCCCATCGAAATATTGGCTCCTTCAAAGGCAGGTCCTGCTGCTGTTGAGGCACAAACGATCTGTTCCCGGTTTCCCAGAACGATTTCACCGTTGGTTCCCAGATCGATGAGTGCCGTGTATTTTTCTTTTTGATGAATTCCGGTTGCAAGTATTCCGGCCAGAATATCGCTGCCAACAAAACTTCCGATGGATGGGTAAAATTGAATGCCATTTTCCGCTTTGAAATTCCAGCCCAGCTCTTCCGGAGAAAATGTTTTCATGCCAAGGTTTTCGGAATGAAAAGGGTATGCTGAAAGCGGTGTAACGTCGCAATTACTGAAAATCAGCTGCATGGCAGTATTCCCAACCACAACAACCTGTCGAATTTCGGACTCGTATTTGTTGAGCATCAATTCAATCATAGTGCCAATTGAGGAGCGGATCAGTCGGGTCAATTCAGCGGCATGTCCATCGAGGCAGGCCTGAATTCTCGATATCAGGTCGGCTCCGAATTTAACCTGTGGATTGAGCATGGTTTCAACTGCAAATACTTTCGAGTCAGACAGATCGACCAATTGGGCTACGAGTGTTGTTGTTCCCAAATCGACGGCAATTCCAAAACCTGTTTTTGGCTGAAACTCAAACTCACTTTCATCGGCCAGAATCAGATGCTTAAATTGCTCAATCTCGAGTGTAATGTCTGAAGTACATTTGCTGTAGCAGGCAAGTTTCCAGCCGGAAGCAAGTTTTAAATGATCCAGTTTTTGCTGATGAATTTCTGAAGTATTAATATCTCCATCAAGCAATCTGACTTTGCATTTTCCGCAGGTACCTTTGCCTCCACACGGAAATTCAATTCCAAAGTTGTGCAGCACATCGATCAGGGGAGTCTGGTCGTTGACTTCAATTTCTTTTCCGAGTGGTTGTAGCCGTATCGTGTGTTTCTTCATCGATTGCAAATTAGGGTATCTGTTTCAGGACTTCAAAATCGGATTAAATTTAGAGTTTTTAGTTTGTTTTCCGAAATTCTAATTGAAGACAGTTTCCATATAGTCAGTATTTTGTGTCTGCATTTGTGTAGCATTGAATTCTTTCAGCGCATCGAAAAATGCGATGATATTTGCCGATGGAACATGTGGCGGAAGGTCGCAGCCGGTAGAAAGAACAAAGTTTTTATATTCTGCTGTTCTTTCCAATAAATCAGCCACATATGACTTTACATCTTCCGGCGACATCATTTTCATTACTCCAACCGGATCGACGTTCCCCAGGATAAGTTTGTCAGCTGGGCAGAAATTCAGTGTTTCAACCATGTTGATGGCATTACCAAAATGGTAGGCATTTGCGCCGGTATATAGCATGGCTTCGGTGCAATGACCTTGGTTTCCACAATTGTGGAGAATTACCAGGAAATTTTCATCCTGAACGGCATCGACAATCTTTTTTATGTATTCGGAAGAAAAATACTGGCAATCTTCGTTGGAAAGAAGTCCCGCAGCGGGTTCTGCAATTAACACTCCCGAACAGCCAACTTTCTTTAATTCAACACAATATTTCGTGACAAATTCAGTACATTTTTCGAGCAAACTGGCAATAGCATCAGGTTCGGTATAACAGGCAACCATAATTTCTGACATATCGAAAAGCCTTCCGGCGAGCGAGAATGGGCCAATTACGCCAGCAAATACTGGTTTTTCAGCGGTATTTTCAACGGTTAGCCTGTTCGCCGTAAGATATTCTGAAACGCGGCCTGCATTCAATTCAGGGACTTTAAGGTTTTCAATTTCTTCTGCGTTTGAAACTAATCGTCCCAAAATATGCGGCATGTCATCTTCCTGAAATTCGATCTGACAACCGAAAGCTTCTGCTTCGAGGGTAAGATCCATGATAACCGTTTTGGCAGCCACCGGATAAACTTCGTTCAGTTTTTGTATGGCGTGGGCATGAACCTGTCCGTTCTGCACGGCATCTTTTACCTTTTTATCGATCATTTCAATTCCGGGGTGTGTCATAATTGGAATGGCAATTCTTTTGTTGCTATCTATTTGCCGACTCACCCATGTATGCATATTTATCATGATTGTAATTGTATTATTCTTGTTTTTAGCTATTTATAGAATTTTTAACCTTGAATTTTGAGGCAACAGAAGCCCTGAATTCCGGATTCAGGACTCCTATTGTATGTAAAAAAAATGCGAAGAAACTTGAAAAAGGTGCTTACGAAGCCAGCTTATTCAGGTGTTCAACAATTCCCTGAGGATCGGGTGCATAAAAATCGGCTCCGATTTTTTGACAGAAGTCGTTGTTTACCGGTGCACCACCAATGAATACTTTAGTGCCGGGAACCTGAGTTTTGACGTTGGAAACTATCTCGCCCATATTAACCATCGTTGTGGTAAGCAGGGCAGAAAGTGCAACTACAGCGCCCGGATTGTTTTGCAGCGCCTCAATGAACCTGGAAGCAGGAACGTCAACGCCCAAATCAACGACAGTCCAGCCAGCGCCTTCAACCATCATGGCCACCAGGTTTTTACCGATGTCGTGCAAATCGCCTTTCACGGTTCCGATAATGAATGTGCCTTTCGTTTTTATTTCGCCGGAAGTGAAGAATGGTTTCAGTTGTAGCATGGATGCACCCATCGCTTTGGCCGACATGAGCATTTGCGGAACAAAGATTTTATTTTCCGAGAATTTCTTACCAACCCGGTCCATAGCAGGAACCAAAGCATCCTCAAGTATTTGCTGAGGACTTACTCCGGTTTCAAGAGCTTTCATTGTCAGCTCAAAGGAACCATCCTGTCCCTTTAATTGCGGAGGAAAGGGCGATTTCTGGTCAACTTTACCCAGTTCAACAGCTTCTAATAGTTTTTCAAGTATTTCGTTCATTTTATCAGGATTTAGAAAAGTTTACGAATTGATACTACAAACATACATTACAGATAGCAATAACATCTACAACGATTTTTACTACATTTGATGCGATATTCACATATTTAAACGAATTTGTGTATTATAAACTACCATGTCTGCAAAATTTGAAGATCTACTGTCAAGTTCCGATGAATCATTTTTCATTGGCATTTTCCAGGATAACCTCGAAAAATCGGTTTGGCATTACCACAACCATTACGAGATCAGTTTTATAACTGAGGGAAGCGGGAAGCGGATTGTTGCCGACTCCATTGAGGAGTTTCAGCCCGGCGACCTTGTTTTTCTTGGGCGGAATCTGCCGCATTCCTGGATTTCGAACAAGGAAAGACTGTTGTCGAACCGGACCTTGGAGATGGTTTATCTTCAGTTTAAAGCGAATGTATTACAGCCTTCCCTGTTGGCACTTCCAGAATTTGTCCATGTAAAAAGGGCGCTGGAATTGTCGGATCGGGGCATCCAGATTGTTGACCAAACCCTGAATGAAGTTAGCGAAATTATGCTTCAGCTTCCTTACCTGAAAAGTTTTGACAGGATGCTTCACTTTTTTCGGATGATGGACATTATCGGGCAAAGCGATTCCAACATCAGGCTGGCAAGCGAAGAATACATGAAAAAGAGGTTCAATCCGGCGAACAAAAGAATTGCCGCTATTCACGATTATTTGATGAACAATTACAATGAGGAGATTAATCTCCGGAAACTAGCTGAGTTGGTTAGTATGGCTGAAGGTTCGTTATGCCGGTTTTTTAAGGAAGCAATGGGAATGACTCTTTTTGAATACCTGAATCAACTGAAGGTGGAATTTGCCTGTAAATATTTGATGTATATTGATTTAAGCATACTGGAAGTTTGCTACGACAGCGGTTTTAATAACCTGAGCCATTTTAATAAGCAGTTTAGAAAAATAACCGGTTTTACCCCTACAGAATACAGACAAAAGTTTATAAGTCTGATTTAATGCATCGGACAAGGATGTTGTGATAAGTTCTTTTTCGATAAGTTGCTCGCGAAAATTCCAGAAAGTCTTACTGTCAGGCACTTTATCGCTCTTTTTCAACTCTAAGAATCGTTTAAAACTTGCCCTGTCTATTATTTGATATTCAAGCTGATCGTCTGACAAATTGTATAGACCCTGAATAATCAGGGCTTTAAACATCATCAACCTGTCAAAACCAGGTCGGCCCCCTTTTGATTTATCCTTTGAT
>JBBQMW010000154.1:0-8640 GCA_038329265.1 Bacteroidales bacterium
AGTGTAGACAGTTTACTTGCACATAACGAAACCACGTTCAATGCCATTCATCCTGATGATTTGGAAGGTTTTGTCAGATTAAATCAGGAGGGAATAATACTAGAACGACCATTCGATTGGAAAGGACGTGCTTTTGTTAAAGGAGTTGTCAGGTGGCTGCATCTTTCATCGTTACCCCAGCTTCAGGAAAATGGCGATATTTTATGGCATGGACTAATTGTTGACATCACAGATCAAATAAGTGATGAAGAAGAAATCAAAAATCAAAACGATAAGCTTCAGGAACTCATTGCCACCAAAGACAAATTCTTCTCTATTATAGCTCACGATTTGCGCAGCCCATTCAATAGCTTTTTGGGGATGACACAATTTATGTCCGAAGAATTACCAAGCCTGAAAATGTCTCAGATCCAGGAAATTGCGGTGAAGATGAGCAAATCGGCCAACAACCTCTACCGATTGCTCGAAAACCTGCTACATTGGTCAAGTATGCAACAGGGCTTAATCCCTTTCAATCCTGAAATAGTTCAATTGTTGCCTGTTGTCGATGAAAGTATCACAATGGTATTGGAACCCGCCAAGTTCAAGGGAATTGAAATAAATTGCAATATTCCGGACGATGTAGTCGTTTTTTCTGATACCAATCTACTCCAAACAGTCATCCGTAACCTCGTTTCAAACGCCGTTAAATTTACGCCTAAAGGAGGAAAAGTGAGCCTTTCTGCTAAAGCAACCACTGATTCCAATATTGAAATATCCATTCAGGATTCGGGTATTGGAATGAGTCAGGCATTGTTAAATGATTTATTCAAACTCGATATAAAAACCACCAGAAAAGGCACCAACGGAGAGCCCAGTACCGGATTAGGCTTATTGTTATGCAAAGAATTTGTCGAAAAACATGGTGGCCAAATCCGGGCCGAAAGTGAAGTTGGTATAGGAAGTACTTTTCGTTTTACATTGCCTTGCCGCCAACTAGAAAAGTAATGATTCAAAATTGTCGTTTTTATCCTTTACTCACCCCGCATCTGCTAGCGTTCGGCTGAGCTCACGCCGATGTCGGACGTCTCACCACTCTACCAGTGGCTATTCTTTATACACATCTTTGGCAAAAGTTGTCTTTGAACAAAATTCAATTTTCAGTCCTGAAAGGACGATCTGTATCAGCATAGGGCGATAAGCACTATGGATCAGTATAATTTTCGTTCTCGAATTTCAATCATAGGACTACGTTTCACTTCGCCCAATGCTGTTACATGCCGGGGCTTTGCCCCTAAAAAGGCCTGAAAGGACGATCTGTATCAGCATAGGGCGATAAGCCCTATGGATTAGTAAATTTTTGGTCTCAAATATCAATCATAGGACTACGTTTCACTTCGTCCTATGCTGTTACATGCCGGGGCTTTGCCCCTAAATAGGCCTGAAGGGATGATCTGTTTCAGCATAGGGCGATAAGCCCTATGGATCAGTATAATTTTCGTTCTCGAATTTCAATCATAGGACTACGTTTCACTTCGCCCTATGCTGTTACATGCCGGGGCTTTGCCACTAAATAGGCCTGAAGGGAAGGCATACACTAGCCCAGGGCAATCCCGATTTATCGGGAGTTGCCCTGGGTTTGAAAGCGAATCGAAAAATTGTCCGCGCGATAATGGTCATAAAAGAGAATTTCTTATTTCGGACAAAAGGATGAAATCTATTTTCCGGCAAATGATGCCGTTCAATTCCCCCGCTATCGCGGGGCAGGCTGTCCGAAAAGAGGTATTAGATTTGTTCTTCGCATTCTCCCGGACGGTTTTCATTACGTTCCCTTTACCCAAGGGCGGCGTTTAGGTTCGTTTCCTCCCGAATAGGATTTATTCACCAAAACTGACTCCTAAGGTGAATGGTGTAAGTTCAGGACCTTTGCCGTTCTCAAACAAAGGTGTCAGGCTATATTTGGCGTACAAACCGAAACCTTTGTATCCGATACGGGCGGTAGCATCGTATTTAAACGAATTAATGTTAAAACCATCACGGTCTTTGTCTTTGCTTTCACCGTGCTTGACTTTGGTGTGCGAACCAATCTTTACTGCTCCCAATATTCCGGCATTAATGTAAAGTCGTCCTTCATTCTGATTCACAGGAATCTGAAATTCGACCAATAAAGGTACATTCAGATACTGAACCGAAAGTTTGGTCTTGACCAAATCGGTGTAATCGAGATATACAGGTTCTGTACCTCTACTCTCCCTGCGAATGGTGTATTGGTTTTCGAATTTGTAATCGTTGAAAGCCAAGCCCATACCGGTAACCAGACCAATGTACGATTTGTACAGGCCAATATTCAATTCAAACGCATTAAGGCCAACTTCATACGATTTTTCCTGAATCACCGACATAAAATTATCGACATCATACATGCTGTAATCTGCATTGGTATATCCGTTAAAACCTAAATCCAGTCCCTGCCAGTGACCTTTAAATTTTTCGGTCTGATGCTTTTTATCCTTGTCTTTTCCCCAAAGGATTTCAGTTCCGCCACCGTGCGAAATTACTAATACATCATTGCCCCCAATACGCACAATCGTGGTATCCTGTTCGGCTTTAACTTTCACTGTATCCTGAAAAACATCTGTTCCCGGACTTGGGCTGATTGATTGTGCTACCGGCAATACTTCCTGGGCGCTCAGGTTTAAATGGAGTGAAACTGCTGCAATTACTAAAAAGATAAAATGTTTCATGGCTAAATTGTTTAAAATTTGCAGGTATGACGGTCAGGTATTTGGGAAAGTTACAGTAGCCCTAATTTTTATTCAGTGGAATTGAAAAGGCGAGCAATTTACTTTCGAATTCGATGCGTGAGATTTTTCCGTCTTTCTCGACATAGCCAATCCGTTCACCCGAAAGATCGGATGCGATGTCCAAACCAGCACGTGCTATGCGCTGTGCCGAAAGCAGTCCTTCGTTGCTCACTTTTTTGGCCCGGTAGGCTAAAAATTCGTCGAGTGTCATGACTTTCGGCGCATCATAGATTTTTTCAACTACGGTTGACCGTGAATTAATCAGTTGATTTTCGATCAGAACACCTTTCAGTTGAGCCAATTTCGGGGTAATTTCAGGAATATAATTTGAATCCTGCTCAGGCAGGATGGCATTTTCCGCAAGTTTTTCTTCGGATGGATTCTTTAGCTTAGCTGGAATAATGCTTTCTGTTCTTTTTTCTTTTTTCTTTTTCCCCGGAAGTACTTTCTCCTCAACTTTTGTTTCCTTTTCCTTTGTTTTTTCCGGAGTAACTGGTTTTGATTTTAACTCTGCGATTGCTTCATTATTCGTCTGCTGTTTTGTTGGATTTTCGTTCTGAATCAACCAACCGATTCCCAAAACCAGCAGAATAACAGCAGCAACCCTCGTCACCCAATTCATCAGGATCACCATGCCCGACTTCCGGTACAACTTCTTTTTATCACGATATATTATTCCGGAATCGGCAATCAGCCGGGTTTTTGTGTAGAGGTCGTATTCCTTCTTCAATTCTGGAATTCTATTCGAATCTTCCTCAAAATTCTTTCGGTCTTCGGAAGTCAAATCACCCTCCAAATAAGCAATTGCTCTGTTCTGGTCACCACTTTTCCGATCAGTGCTGCTTTTATACAATTGTTTTTTGTCCGAAAAAACTATTTGTTCTTCAGGCAAACTTACACATTCAAACAACTGCATTTCTTCTTTCAGATCAGGATTTTGGTTGAGAAAATCCAGAAACTGATCAATCTGATCTGCTTTCAGGTTACCTTCCAGAAAATCGACAAAGAAGGATTCGTAATTATCTCTGTTTATATTCATAGCACCATCTCCATTTTGCCAATGTAATTTTTCAGAAAAACCCGGGCGCGGTAGATGTAAACTTTTACCTGGGCTTCGCTCAATGTCGTGATATCGCCAATTTCCTTGTAGGAATATCCTTCGTAGTCGCGCAGTAAAATCACCGATCGCTGTATTTCAGGCAATCGATTAACGGCTTCCGTCAGTATTTCAGACAAATCGGAGTATTGTTCGGAGTGCATGTCTTCCGGAATTTGATAGTCTTCCATATAAGTATGGCGTTTATCTTTCCGGAGAACATCAATCATGGTGTGGTAAGCAGTGGTAAACAAGTACGATTTAACTTTCTCGAAATTCACATTATCAGCGTTTCGCCATAATTTCTCAAAACTATCCTGAACAATGTCGCGTGCGCGTTCTTCGTCCTTGATATTTTTCAGGATAAATCGGAAAACATTGTCCGAATACCAGTCTACGGATTGATTGTACTCTTTTACGTTCATGCTGAGTCGGGTACTTTTTCACGTATGACGACCGGACTTCTATTTTGTTACAGCACTGGTCAAATTTTGTTGAACAGGAGTCCGTGATCTTTCAATAGCTTCGAGTAAAGCTTTGTCAATGTTTTTAATGATTGGGTAAAAACCCTCTTCACCAATTATGTTTCGGGCAATGTAGGCTTTTGTCTGATAATCAATTATTTTCGATGAAGTCTTGAGGTCTCCGTTATTCGGTTTTACGCCCTTCTTTTCAGCAAAAGCAACAAACATTTTAAGGATGTCAGTTTTTTGAAAATAGCTATCAAATTGTTCGGTTGTGGTCATTTTCGAGAGTTCCTTCCGGTTCGAATCGGCATAATCCAATGCAAACTGGTAAACCAGTCCTTTCTGTGTTACTTTTGAATAATAAGGAGAATAACCCAGTGTATCGGCCGGAACAAAATAGTCAGGCATAACTCCGCCTCCACCATGTACAATCCGCCCCGAAAGAGTTCTGTAAGTAACAGTATCCGAATATTTTATGCTGTCGACCTTTTGGAATTCGCCATGAATTGCCCGATCCATAATATCTTTGTAGTACTCGTCGGTTCCTTTGTCATACGGTTTCTGTATGCAACGGCCACTCGGTGTATAATAGCGTGCAACCGTCAAGCGGATAGCGCTTCCGTCATTAAACGGAATCTGCTCCTGAACCAATCCTTTACCGAATGACCGTCGGCCAACAATCCAACCCCGGTCGTTATCCTGAATTGCCCCGGCAAAAATTTCGCTCGCCGAAGCTGAAAAATCATCGATTAAAACAACCAAGTTTTTATCCCGAAATGCCCCGCGACTATCAGCATTATAGGTCTTTCTCGCTTGAGAATTCCCCTGTGTATATACAATCAATTCGCCTTTAACCAGAAATTCGTTCACCATTTTGATCACTGCATTCAAGTATCCGCCCGGATTTCCGCGTAAATCAACGATCACAGTTTTCATGCCTTGTAAATGCAGCTTATCCATCCCGGCCATGAACTCTTCGTAGGTCTTTTCTCCAAAACGGCTCACCTTGATGTACCCGATCGATTGATCGATCATGTAACTCACATCAACACTGTAAATCGGAATATCGCCACGTGTAATTTCGAATCCGATTAAATCCTTAAAGCCTTTCCGTTTGATCCCAACTTTGACCTTTGTTCCTTTTTCACCCCGAAGTTTCGACAATACTTTTTCGTTTTTCAGTCCTTTGCCAGCCAACAAAGTATCGTTTACGGTCACAATCCGGTCGCCTTGCATAATACCAAGTTTTGACGACGGGCCGCCCGAAATTACATCAACCACCATGACAGTGTCGTTTTGTATGGAAAACTGCACGCCAATTCCACCGAAATTTCCACGCATTTCTTCCTCAACACCAACCAAATCTTTAGCAGGAATATACGAAGTATGTGGGTCCAGATTCTTTAACAACTCCGGAATGGTTTTTTCAACCAGTGAATCCGTCGAAACTGAATCAACGTATGCGTTCTGAATTAGATCCAGAATTGCATCCAGTTTATTCGAATTTGACATGGACAACGAAGGAGTATTCGTGCCCGAATTTTTGGTCAAACGGTTACCAATTAAAATACCGGCTACCAGAGCAATGGCCAATAAAACCGGGATATAGGCTGAAAATTTAGAATTCTTCATTGATTGTATTGTGTTTTTATGAGTCCAGATGAACCTGAACGACTTCAATATTTGCTTTTTCTAACAACTCAATTCCGTCGGCCAGGTGATAATTATCGAAGAAAACAACCCGTTTAATTCCGGCCTGAATAATCAGTTTCGAACATTCGAGGCAAGGCGAAGAAGTTACATACAAGGTAGCCCCATCGCTGCTGTTATTCGATTTGGCTACTTTTGTAATGGCATTAGCTTCAGCATGTAAAACGTATGGAAAGGTTTTGTTGTTTTGGTCCTCGCAATTGTTTTCAAATCCTGAAGGCGTTCCATTATATCCATCGGAGATAATCATTTTGTCTTTTACCAGCAAAGCGCCAACCTGCCGCCTTTTGCAGTATGAATTCTGAGCCCAGACAAGAGCCATTCTTAAATACCTCTGATCGAGCAGAAATTGTTTTTTTTGATTCGTGTCTGTTCCCATGATTTACGATTAATGTATAACGTTTTGGTAAACCGACACCAACGGCCGGATTCTTTAATTTGGCAAAAGTAATGATTGATGTGTATTTAAAGCAAGCAGGGTATTACAAAAAACGTCCATCTTTATTTTGATGGACGTTTTTCGTAAACTATCATAGAATTTAAAACTAAACCTTGATAAACTTTCCAACCACAGTCAGCAGATCTTTTGATTTGATTGGTTTTGCAAGGTAATCATCACAACCAACATCCATTGCCTTTTCCCTGTCGTCTGACATTGCGAATGCCGTTTGGGCAATAATAGTCATTTGCGGAAACTTTCGTTTCAAAATTTTAGTGGCTTCATAGCCATTCATTTCAGGCATCTGCAAATCCATCATTACCAAGTCAATTGCTTCTTCATTACAAATATCAATTGCTTCAATGCCGTTTTTTGCCCAGAAAATGGTTGCATTTAATTTGCTTAATACCGCTTTCAAATAAAGAAAATTTGACTCTACATCCTCAGCTATTAAAATCTTTGGATAACTGTTTTCATTCATCTTCCAATGAGTTGTTGTTAATAATTTAAACATATCAAATGTATTGAAACATTTTTTGAATTACTACTCATATCGAATAAAAAATAATAATTCTAATTAAATTAGAATTTTATACATCATTTTCCGATTGATTAGTAAACAATTAAAAGACTTATTTGTCTTTATATTTAGAGTCGTAATTAGAAATCTAAAAAGAAAATTTATGAAAAAGAAAATCTTTATTGCACTGGTTGTCGTTTTAACAGCCAGTTTGACTAGTCAGGTAGTTGCTCAGGAAACCATGGAAGTTACGAAGCAAAGAACAAAGAGTAACAGTACCAATGAGCGATCAAGTGCCCAATCCAGTGTTTGTACTGGTAAAATAACCTGTGCAGATGGCACGTGCAGCGTTAGTTTCGACCAGGAAGTAGTGAGTCCGCGTGATGCGGCAAGCGGACTTCCAACCGGCAAGCGAATGCACAAACCTTTTGTAATTACCAAGGAACTGGATAGAAGTGCTTCAACTGGTGTAAGAGAATCACCAACCACATCATCTGCAGGTAAAGCATCATACAGCGATTTGAGTATCATGTGTAATGTAAAAGGAAAACAACAGAAACTTCAGGTAGTAAACGGTCGGTTCACAATGCCGGCAGATTGTCCTGATGGAACTTATGATTTAGTATGCTCATGGAGTTGGGGACAATCAAATGGCGGAAGTTCCCGTTACGAGGCCACACTAAATCTTGACGTTGTGAGTGGTGAATATATGGCTTCCAAACATACCAAAACTGGTCATGTTACTCTGCTGAAATAAACGATTTTATCTGAATATCTCAATGTATTCTCAGTTCCTCTCAGAATCTGAAATAGAATAAATTTGAAACCTTGAATAATTACTGAAGCGGATGTCTGACAGATTATCCGCTTCACTATATCCGATAATCTATGAAAAATCGCTTCATCCTATTTCTTTTAATTTCATTTATTCTTATCCCATTTTTTTCTTTTGCATATTTCCCCTCAGGAATTGGGTCAGTGCCAAATTATTCTGTTCAAATTGATTCCATTGAGACTGCCCCGGTTGAGAAAGAGAAAAAGTTTCATTTTCACCTTCGACCCAGTCTGGGATTGACCTATGGTGAATCGAATTCAGACGGTGTAAAAACATCCAATCTGCAATGGCTTGGAACTGTGAATTCGGATTTCGATTATCTTGGATCATGGATAGATCTGAGTTCCACGCTTTTTATGCAATATGGGCAAAGCAAAATGCAGGGAGAAAGCGCAGAAACCCTTCAGGATGCGTTCATTCTATCCATAACGCCTTCAATCCCTATCATAAAAAAGCCTTCAATCAGATTGTTTCTGGAAACAACGGCTGAAACTGATCTCGGCAAAGGTACAATTGATGATCAACCTACCAGTTTTCTCGATCCGTTGTTCCTCTATCAAACTTTGTTTCTGGGTCAAAAGCACTATTCCTATCAGAAAGATGCCACAACAACCTGGGAATTAACTTATGGCCTGGGCTATGCATTTCAGCAAACATTGAATAAAAATTTTGAAGTTCAAAATGACATCTCCGGAAACAATTCAGACTTTGAGTCCGGATTTAGCGGAATCCTGGAATTTAATGTAAATACTCAGATTACAGATGATATCAGCTTTGTACTTAATGCCAA
>JBBQMW010000155.1:0-8447 GCA_038329265.1 Bacteroidales bacterium
ATAAAATGGGAAGGAAAAGAAAGACATTGGATGCCACCGGAAGCTTGCGATTTGGTATGAATATTTCTCTAAAAATACAGGGGGTTTGCAGGTGTATAGAATTCGCTTGTTCGCGCGACGTGCGACCTTGGCGGAGCAGTATTGATAACATATCCGCTACTTTGGTAGGTTATCTGGATTAAAACGGATGTAGTTCAGGAATCTTTCTATTTCAATGATAAATTCTTTCATCTCATCGAACATCTCAAGAATAATATCCTTTTCAAACTCGACATAAGATTCGTAATCACCTTTAGTTCTTCTAATCGAAGCTTTGTTTATGATTTTCCCAAATCTGGAATCTATCAATCCTTCGTGTATGAAATTTTTATTGAACCAGCCGAGTAAATGCTGGTGTTTGGATGTCTCGAATCTGTAAGCTAATCCAAGTGCCAAAAGAGAATAAAACATCCCATAATAAAGCCGGTTTACAGCGGCTCTTAACCTATCATTCTCAATCAAAAGCTGAACATCTGCTATTGTTTCTTTAGCTTCTTCGAGCCTGTACTTTATCAACTCAGTCCGTTCATTTTCTTCAAGGCTCATGCGTAGATTCCTGTTTTAATTGCTTTTGTAAATATCGGTTGTTTGCCTCTTAAAGTATTAAGCTCTCTTTGTGAAATAAGATGGGCATCAATAATAATGTTGTATTTCAAATTAATCTCATAGCACAAATCATAAATTTGATTTTCATCGCGGGCATTATAATCATTTTCCAAAACTATTAAAACATCATAATCCGAATTCTCATCCGGAATTCCGATCGCCTGAGAACCAAACAAAATAATATCCTTTACAGGAATATTATATCCTTTCTGCAGATTTCCCTTCAAATCTTTTAATATGGCCAGCTTGTCTGTCATTAGCTTAATTTTGGATAAAAATACAATATTATTTACATCGTTTTACGCGGTGAGATTTAAAACTCGAAGTCATCAAAACCTATTCAAGGCCGTAATAAAAAGTTGGCTTGGTAGAAAAGTCGAAATTTCCGATTTTTCTTTTCGATACATTTGTTTTATTGACGGGTTGACTTCTTTGCAACTGATTTATTGATTTCATTTTTATTGCCGGTGATGATTCGGAATCATCCCTCGCCAGCGCGGATTTTCAATCCGTTAAATTGTTGTTTGGGATGAGGCACGGTTTACAAAACCGTGCCAGCCGGGGGATGATTTCGGCTCAATGATGATTTTAAAAACTGCCTACTACGACTGATCACTGTTTCTGTTTTGTTCTTCAATCAGCCTTACAACCAGCTCAAATTCAGGAACGCTTAGTTGTTCCGGACGTTTATTGAATATGATATTGGCCTTTAATTCATCGTTGTGTATCATACTCCCCAGTGAGTTACGCATGGTTTTTCGACGTTGGTTGAACGCCATTTTTACAACACTCCTAAAAAGTTTTTCATCGCAGTTGAGGTGTGCAGTCTGGTTTCGGGTAATCCTGATTACGCCACCTTTCACTTTGGGCGGTGGATTAAATAAGCTTTCGTCAACTGTAAACAGGTATTCAATAGTATAATAGGCCTGAAGGAAAACACTCAGAATTCCATAGGTTTTTGAGCCGGGACCTGCCGCAAGTCGTTCAGCGACTTCTTTTTGAAGCATACCGACAACTTCAGGAATCAGATCTTTGTATTCCAGAACCTTAAAAAATATTTGCGACGAAATATTATATGGGAAATTGCCGATGATGGCAAAGGGTTCAGTAAAATAATCGTTCAGGTTGAGTCGCAGAAAATCACCGGAGATAATTCGATCTTTTAATTCCGGAAAATGTTGATTCAGGTATTCAACCGATTCACGGTCGATTTCTACCACCGAAGTTTCGTAAGTTTTGTTTTGGAGCAAAAACTGGGTCAAAACTCCCATTCCCGGACCAATTTCCAATACTTTGCCAATCTTATTATCCTGAAGGCTTTCCACTATTTTCAGGGCGACCTCATTATCTTTTAAGAAATGTTGTCCCAAATTCTTTTTTGCTCTTACTTTAATCATCTTTTTTTGAGTGTTTCTTTGCCAGATTATCAAATTATTGATAAAAACCTGCCCGAATTAAAACAAATCTGTATTTTTGCCTTGATCTGCAACCGCAAAAGAATTATGATTTAACGCTCATACGGTTTCTGAAGCAAAAGTACTTTAAATTCATTTTGAAAACACCACTAATATCATCAGCTAAAATAAAAGAACTTGATACAAAATATAACTAAGACACTGAAATTTCTAGCCTACTTTTTGTTGGGAATTTTCATCTTTTGGATGGTATACAAGGATCAGGATATTCACCGAATTGAGAGTATTTTGGCCAACGATGTAAATTATTTCTGGATTTTAGTTTCTGTTCTTTTAGGCGTTCTAAGTCATTACAGCCGCACTGTCAGGTGGAATTTATTGATTGAACCGCTGGGTCATAAACCACGTACATTGAATACTTTTCTTGCCGTAATGGTTGGTTATCTGATGAATCTGGCTTTGCCACGTATGGGCGAAATTTCGAAGTGTGGCGTTCTTTCCCGGTATGAGAAAATCTCATTTTCCAAATTGGTAGGCACAATCGTGCTTGAGCGGCTGATTGACGTATTGATGCTTTTACTGCTGTTGCTTCTGACTATTTTTACGCAGTTTGGGCAATTGTTGAAATTTTTGGAAAACAATCCTGAAGTCAAAGAAAAACTGAATAAGATAATCTATTCTCCGATTTTGATTGTATCGGGTGGTGTGATTATTTTACTCATTTGGCTTGCCCGTCATAAAATTCAAAAAAGTTCAATCATGAAAAAGGTGATGAGCTATGCCATACATTTTGCCGAAGGTTTTCGAAGTATTGGAAAAATGAAAGGAAAAGGAGCGTTTATTTTTCATTCCCTGTTTATTTGGTTTTTGTATTATGTGATGACGTTTTGCGTTTTCTTTGCATTCGGATTCACTTCGCACCTGGGGGCTTTGGCAGGTCTTACTGTTTTTGTATTAGGTAGTTTAGGTATGTTGGCACCTGTACAGGGAGGAATAGGAGCGTGGCATTTTATGGTTATTCAGGCGCTTGCACTTTATGGAGTCGCAAAAGCCGATGCTACCGTTTTCGCTCTGGTAGCCCACGGAAGTTCTACGATTATGCTCATTGTTTTGGGCCTGATTTCGTTACTGATTCTACCTTTTGTCAATGAACGCAGAGTACAGAAATAACAAATCTGAAATAAGGAATCTGAAAAGAAAAAAAAGGAAAATGGAAAACCCGCTTCGATAACTTTTTCCCGCTTTCCTTTTTCCTCTTTACTTTTTTAATTAACGATACTCTTGAATATAAATCTCTACATAGCCCGGAGAATTTTTTCGGCAAAGGAAAACCGGAATAATCTTTCGCACCGGATCGTGAATATTGCCCTCTTTGGTATTGTTCTGGGTTTGGTGGTGTTAATTTTGTCGGTGGCTATCGTAACAGGATACAAATCGGAAGTAGGTCGAAAAGTGATCGGATTCGGATCTCACTTACAGATCGTAAATCTTGATTCAAATCAATCCTACGAGACTAGTCCAATCAATCAAAATCAACCCTTTCTTCAGGAAATTAAAGCGATTGAAGGTGTACGCCATGTGCAGATTTTTGCCACCAAACAGGGCATCATTCGAACCGAAGATGAAATTCAGGGCGTGGTTCTGAAAGGAATCGGACCAGACTTCGATTGGTCATTCTTTCAGGAAAATAAGGTTTCGGGTGAACCATTTCTGGTTCAGGACACCATTCGTAGTAATAAAGTGTGGATTTCGAAACAAATGGCCGACATGCTAAAACTTGAGCTTGGCGATGATCTTACCATGTTTTTTATTCACGAATCGGAAGCAGTTCCGCGGCAGCGTAAGTTTGAATTGGCTGGCATATACCAGACCAGTCTCGAAGAGTTCGATCGCATGTTTGTTTTGGTCGACATCAATCACATCAGGAGATTAAACAACTGGGGAAATGATGAAGTGAGCGGATTCGAAATTCTGGTAAACGATTTTAATGAATTGGAGAAACAGGAAAAGGCGGTTTATGATGTGCTCCTGAGAAATACCAGTGTTGACAGTCCTGTTTTACAAGTGGTCAGTATCAAGGAAAAATACCGGTATATCTTCGATTGGCTGAGCTTACTGGATATGAATGTTTGGATTATTCTGGTTTTGATGGTGCTGGTTGCCGGATTCAATATGGTGTCGAGTCTTTTGGTAATTATTCTGGAACGGACACAAATGATAGGAATTCTGAAAGCTATGGGTGCGCGCAACTGGAGTATCCGAAAGGTTTTTCTATATTTTTCGGTCATGCTAATTTTGAAAGCTTTGATTTTGGGAAATGTCCTTGGCATTGGCATTTGCCTTATTCAGCAATACACGCATGTTTTGAAACTCGATCCTTCTTCCTATTATCTGGAGTATGTTCCGATCAATCTTCGGATTTGGCATCTTGTTTTGCTTAATGTAGGAACCGTCGTGATAACTATCCTGATGTTGCTGCTACCTTCGTATTTCATCACCAAAGTATCTCCTGAAAAAACGATCAGGTTTGAGTAATGAATGACTGTAACTGAACCTGATTAATTCAAAAAATGTTTGAAGCCCTAAAATATAGCTTGAAAAACGTCCTGTTGGCTGAATTGCCAGGTTCAGCGATACATGTTAAGATGCTTCCTCCAGGCAGGCGATTGAAAACGTTTAGCCATGAACTTTCATCAGTAAAAATGAGCAGCGTGCTGGTCTTGCTTTATCCTGAAGGAGATCAATTGTATACCTGTTTAACGAGGCGTCCCACAACCATGAAGCACCATCCGGGGCAGATCAGTTTTCCCGGCGGAAAGGTTGAGAAAGACGATCTTTCGGCGGAAATGGCCGCCTTGCGCGAATCTAGAGAAGAAGTGGGAATTGATCCATCAACGATAGAAGTATTGGGAAAGTTGTCCGATTTGTATGTCGAAGTCAGTCGGTTCAGCATACAGCCATTTCTTGCCTGGGCTGACCGGAAACCTGATTTTATCGTCGATTATCAGGAGGTTGAAGAACTCATATTATTTCCGGTCAGTAATTTTGTTGCTGATGAAACGATTCTCGAAACAGAACTTCAAACAGTGAGTGGATTACTAAGTGTAAAATACTATCCTTTCAATAATCAGATTATTTGGGGAGCAACTGCTATGATTTTGGCAGAATTGATTGAGTTGTTGAAAAGTATAGACAGATAAGGCGCTCATCACATGTCAATTAGTCAAGGTATTTTATAGTGAATGAGCGCGTAACTCTATAATCCCTAATCGTAAAACGACCACGACAACCCAAACCGGAATGTACGCTGGTAAAAGGGGTAATCAGGAGCCACGAAATAGTTGTCAAGCAAGCTCGCTGTCGAGTTCATTAAGAGAAAAAATAAACGGGTGCGTTTCAGTTTCAGGTTCGCATGAAGATCGACATAGGGATAATTCCCGATTTCTTGTTTGTTTTGAAGATAAAACCTCGCTGTCGCCGGATCGTAGGCATCTGCATAGAACGCTGAATTGTATCGTGTGTCAACACCAAACTGAGCATACAGAACTTTCGCCACCAAAATTTTGTAGTTCATACTAACGAATCCGGCAAAGGCTGGTAGATGAATGTACTGTTCGTTGCTTGCTTTCTGAACCAGGAATTGAGTGCGTATCAGCCAGTGTTTCCGGCCAAAATCTTTGTTGAGGAAAGCCGATAAAAGAAGTAATTCGCTCCCTGCTTGTTGTGGTAAAGCCTCGTTGTTGTTATAAATGTAATTTCCAATCAATGAATAGTTTGCACCGACGGTAGTCCGGTACTCCTGCGATTTGATGCTCGCACGGATTTTCATTTCGTTGATGTTTTTGAAATTGTTCGCCCACTCGAAATGATTGGAGTAAAAATAATTGTTGAAATATTCAGCTACGGTCGATTTCAGGAAACCTTCAATTCGCAGGCTGGTGGTGTCTCTGCCAATTCGTAAAGGTTTATTGATGAATCCGTTTAAATCGGTTTGGCCAGTCCGGTAACCGGTTAAGTAAATACGTCCGTTAGCCTGCCATTGCCAAAATCTTCCTTCGTTTCTGAAAATTCCTCCACCAACGAAGGTGTTAAAGTAACTTTTGGGATAATACTTGTCAGAAGCCGACATGCCATACCCCAATTGGTCATTCCCAATATACACCCGTTTACCAAAGGTGTATTTGCGGTCGGGAGCCTCGTAAAATTTGAGCTGCAAAATATTGGTTAGGCGGGTATATTTTACACTGTCATTGGTTTTAAGACTGTCAGAAAACATATTCTTGAAAAAATCGCGAGGATTGTCTTTTGTGAATTTTCGTTTGTTATTCGAGTATTCCAGTTCATAAATAAACCCAACTCTGGGGATAAATAGATCTTTTGCAAGCCCAGCCGTATCTGGTTTCGCCTTGATTGTTTTACCCACCCGATATTCGTTGACGGTATAAACATTGTTATTCCTGATCTCGTTATTTGCATCGTCAATTCTGACGGGGAAATTGTCGGTGTTGGTTCCGATAAGCGCAGGTAATTGTCCATTCGACATGGTATCGAGTCCTCCATTCTCCTGCGCAAAAAGACGGTTGAAAATTACATTCGAATGAGAGATAAACTTGTCGGAAATATAGGATGAAACCAATCCGATGTTATGAAATTTATTTTCCTGATGCAAGTAATGACCTACTGAACGCGTATTGTTATAAATGAACTGGAAGTTCAGGTTTTTATTCACATTTTGTGAAAACAGAACATTAAAACGGGTTTCGTTATGCACCAAACGGTTTTCACTTTGTGAATAATCGAGTGTTGAATACGGAGTAGTTGTGTTCAGATATTGAATTTGCGATGGTTTCAGCCAGTATGCATCAAACGACTGAGTGAAGTAAAAGTCGGTATTTAAATTTCGGTTAAAGAAATCATTTGAAATATATGCCCCTCCGTTGTTTCCGGTAAATGTATTGCTGATGCTGTTCTTGTTAAACGGAATGTAGTTGTGGTAGAACGATAAGGTGGTATCCAATTCAGTGGGTTTCAGTAAAGAACCCTGATCGCCCACCGACCATGATTTTATTACCGAAGGAACCCTTGGCTTCTTCTTTTCATCTTCTTTCTTTTCGTCCGAAGATCCCTCCTCATCATCTTCCTGCCTGTTTTGCCCTTGATTTTGCCGGTTCATATACGAACCTGACTGGTTCGGATTATATTGGGCATTGGCCTGAAAAACAATCAGTAGTGCGGTAGTAAATATATAAAAAAGCTTTTTCAACATGTCGGCGCAAAGATAATTAAATAGATAAGCTACGTCAATAAACCGAAAAGAAGTTAGACAATGATTAACAAAGATTAATGGATATTCACTTTTGAGGGAAGTACCTGTAAACTAAACGTCAATTCACCTGCTTTATGATTCTAATCCAGGTAAAAATCGCAGTCTTTTTGAATAAGTTTTCAACTATTGGTTGTTAGTTAATGTCGTCAGGTTGGAATACTAAACCACTTTTGTTTTCTTTATATTTGTTGCAAATTGGAAAGGATTATGATGCCGAATTATGATGAAGGTTCAATAAAAACGCTTGATTGGCAGGAGCATATCCGGAAAAGACCGGGAATGTATATCGGCAAGTTGGGCGATGGCTCGGCGAGCGATGATGGTATATACGTTTTGCTGAAGGAGGTGATGGATAATTCCATCGATGAGTTTATGATGGGCAATGGGCGCAGAATCGAAGTTCGTGTCAGCAACGAATTGGTTTCGGTGCGCGATTTTGGCCGTGGCATCCCCTTAGGGAAGCTGCTCGATGTGGCTTCAAAAATGAATACGGGTGCCAAATACGATTCCGAAGTATTTAAAAAATCGGTTGGCTTGAATGGGGTAGGCATCAAGGCTGTAAATGCCTTGTCGAGCCATTTTTTGATTAAATCATTCCGCGAAGGCGAAGTCAAGGAAATCAGTTTCAGCGAGGGAATTTTGGTCGATGAAATGGACGTTGTTCCAAGCGATCAGCCCAACGGAACTTACGTAGCTTTTACTCCTGATGTAACGGTCTTTAAAACATATCATTATATCGACGATTACGTGGTCAATATGATGAAAAACTACTCGTTCCTGAATTCCGGACTGACCCTGGAGTTCAACGGAGAGAAGTTTCATTCGAAGAATGGTTTGCGCGATTTGCTCGAAGACAACATGGAAGCCGAGTCGCTTTATCCGGTGATCCACCTGAAAGGCGCCGATATTGAAGTTGCAATTACCCACGGAAATCAATACGGCGAAGATTATTATTCGTTTGTGAACGGACAGCATACCACTCAAGGAGGAACGCATCTGGTAGTATTCCGCGAAGCCATCGTAAAAACCATCCGCGATTTTTATAAAAAGGATTTTGATCC
>JBBQMW010000156.1:0-8444 GCA_038329265.1 Bacteroidales bacterium
TCGGTACACCTCGGGCAAAGGTCCATGGAAAATGGTTTACCTTGAGAAAATGCCTGATAAAAGAGTCGCACTAATAAGGGAAAAACAATTAAAAAGATCAAATATCAATTATATCAAATGGCTCATTTGTCAGGATTTGAATATTGTAAGTCTGTTCAGAATCGATTCTACCGATGGATTGTTCCTTATGGAGCAATATAATGGAGTTTTCATCAGTTACTAATTTCAGAAATAAACCTCGCATTAAAAACATTATCATCGAACTGGTGTTAATGACTGACATAATGGTATTTGTATCGAAATTAGTAATCCAAAATTGATAAAAAATGAAATTTCAAAAATTTATTCTATTTGCGTTAGTGGCATTGACATTCAATGCTTGTAATCAGAAACCGGCTAAAACTGAAGCCGAAAGTAATGTGAAGTATTTCCGGAGTATACAATTCAGCGAAACACCATGGGATACTGAAAAAGGAACACATCCTCTTACTTCCGAGGAAGCCAAAACTATCAACAATTATAAATTCACATACAATGAAAAGGGCCAACTGGCAGCTTTGGAATTCAACAGGAATAACATCCTGCTGGGCTATTCGCAAATGGGTGCTGCAAAAATCACCTACACATACGAAGGCGACAAACAGCTAAAACATTTCTTCGACGATAAAAATGCGCCAACAAAAAACGGCGGAGCTTCTACTTACGAATATACGCTCAATGCTGATGGAATGCGAGTTGCCATGCGTTTTCTGGATGAAACCGGTGCGCCGATTGAAAACAGGAATAAAGTCCATAATTTCGTGTGGAATAAACTACCAGATGGAATGGTGCAGGAGCTTCGCTACAATTTAGCTGGAACTGAAGTGGTCATGAATGAGTTCTGTCCATTTTTCGAACTTCGGTTTTCGTATGATGAAAAGGGTTTTTTAACACGCGTTGCGAACTACAAGGGCGATACTCTAACAAATTGTACTGCTGAGAATTGTGGTGATATTGGTGTTTCCTATTTCCTGATTGAGAATAATGTAAGTGGTGATGTCGAAAGCTTTTCTGTTCATAATGCCACCGGACAACTCTCGAATTTATACTGGGGCTGGGCAAAACGGGTAACTGTGCTTGATCAGTTTGGTAACGATTTGGAAACTACCCAGTTCGATCAGGATAATGAATATTTGAGCGGAAAAAATGTTCCGTTAACAAGCTACGAATACGATGAGCATGGAGCTGTGGTTAAGGAAATTGCCAGGAATAAAGATAAAAAAATCATCAATAATCCGGGCAATGGAGTGGCTATAACTGTTTATAAATATGACGCTGAGGGGCATCGGATTGAAACATTGAAATATGATAAGGATAATGCTGTGGTAGCAGAAAAGGTTTAATTCATCGTTTTTAAGATTTATCTAAAGTATTGAAATGAAATCAATCAATAAACTCATTGCTGTGTTTTTTCTGTCGGTTCTGGTAGCCTGTTCCTCAGGAAATAAACCCAAACAGGCCGAATCACTTCCATCGGATAAGACCAAGGCTGCACCTGTGAAAATTAACGAAGAGGCGCAGAAGTTGCTGAAATACCTCGAGGAAACCGGTGATTATGTGAATGGGCGCAATTTCCCTTCGTTAATCAAGGCTTCGGCAGTTCACAAGGAGCTCGATGGAAAGCTTCGAGTCATCGATTTGCGAAATACAGGTGCCTTTGAAAAAGGACATATCAAGGGTGCAGTGAATATCGAATTCAGCCAGATTCCTGATTATTTCACCAATGTGATCAAACCCTTCGAATTCGATAAAATCGTTTTGGTTTGTTCCGATGGTCAAATTTCGAGTTATGCCACTTCGCTGCTTCGTTTAATGGGCTATGGAAATGTGTATGCCATGCGTTGGGGAATGAGTAGCTGGAACAACGATTTTGCAAAGGATTCGTGGTTCTATAATGTTTCTTCGAAATTTGAAGATAAACTGGAATTGACTGAAAATCAGAGTCAATATACTTCCGATTTTCCTCAGATGAATACCGGAAAGACAACTGGCGAAGAAATTATGGCTGCACGTTTTAATAGTTTGTTTGCTGCCGGAAGTTCTGATATTTTCATCACCGCTGACGAGGTTTTTGCAAATCCTGCGAATTATTTCACCATGAATTATGAACGGAAAGATAAATACGATGCCGGGCACATTCCTGGATCTATCCGTTATAAACCCAATGGAACTCTGGGGATTCTTACTGAAATGGAAACTATTCCGACCGATAAAAGTGTGATTGTTTATTGCGGAACCGGACACAATTCCGGATTTATTACCGCCTACCTTCGTTTGTTCGGATACAATGCCAAAACACTCATCTACGGAAATAATGCTTTTATGTACGACAAAATGGTGAAGGATAAAACGTTGCTTTCATGGCTTCCTTTTACTGATGCTGAAGTTGAAAAATTTACGTATGTAAAGAATTAGTTATAAGATATTTAAATCGAATCCTGTTCCAGTCTGACTGTTGTGTCGGGCTGGAATTTGTATTTTAATTCCTCCTGATTGGTTTCGCTTTTCAGGATAAAAACATTTGTAAAGCCCAGCTGATTCAGTATTATCCATGCTTTTGAAGTCGTTGCTGCATCCGAAGAATAAAGAATCAGATCGCCATCCACCTCTTCCAAAATTTCCCGATTTGCCTTATCAAGCAGATTTTCAAACGGAATGCTGATCGAATGTTCAAAACGGAGGGAATCAGGCATATTGTCATTCCCGATATTAACCACCAGCCATTTACTTTTCAACAGTTTGATTTGCTCCGTTGTAAGCATATTGCGGTTTTCTTTTGCCGCTTCAACGACGGTTTTAATATCCTTCCTGAAAATGTTTGAATCCGAATTCCGGATAATAACCAAAATCAGAAGAATCCCAATAATCAGGACGACCAGTCGTAAGTTTTTTAGTTTATCCATTGTATTTCTGAATTTTGGGTTTATTCGCAGCCGCCGTCAAGCTTCGATTGAGTGAGCCTTTTGGCATTGAAAAACTGAGTTTTTAAGCTATCGGGCAAGCTGTTTATTTGTGTGAAAATTTTGCTGGCATTCAGCCGGGTTTCGAAACGGGCATTTTCAGCCGGTGTAATTTTTTCTCCTGAAAACCGACTCAGCATAACTGTTTCGAACCATTCGTTGAGGCCACCTTTCATGACGTAATTATTCGGATAGCCCAATCCTGTTGCAATCGTCCAGGCATAATTCGCGGTTCGATCGCCATTTCCGTAGAAAATATTCCTGACTTCCTTTTGATTCAAGGTCTGTTCCCAAAGCGGATTCAGGATATCCGAAAACGGAATATTGATGGATTCGGGAATATTGCACGTCTTGAATTGTTCGGGGTTGCGCAAATCGATGATCTGAACAGTACTGTCTTCATTATTCACAAAACGGGCAACCTGATCAACCGAAAAGTAACTGCCTTCGGAAACCGATTTTGCAAGTAATTCGTTCGATTTCAGATGAAAAGTTCTGGAAGCATTGAAAGGCAAAAAGGCGAGGATCATTCCCACACCAACCAGCAATACTGAATATTTTATTCGTGCGTCCATACTCAATTTTTAGATTTCGTTGGTAATATCAGCCCTTTTGAATTTTTTCTCAGCAAGCTCGGCAATCCAAAATAACGCCACTGCTGCCACGATTAAAATCAGCGTAAAAACACCGGATGAAACACCCATCCATTCGTCAATACGCATCGGGCCTTTATAGTTTTCGTTTGCCAGAGTCAGGATGTAAGGGTAGGTTTCGGCAAACAGGAAAGCTCCGAACATCCCGCCAAACAGGTAAAACATCGCATCAATTTTACCGATTGAAAGTGCACTGATTCCGGTTCCGGGACAAAATCCGCCCATCATGAATCCCGCCCCCATTATGACTCCGCCAATGATGGTTGCATTCATGTAATAAGGGTTCACAAAAACAAGTTTCAGGTTAAGCAGCCCAAAGAAACTGAGCAATTGCGAGCCAGCCAAAGCAACTATGGCGGCAGTGAAAAACACTTTGAGCACCGTGGTGTCGTAGCCGTAAAACATTCCGGCCAGTTTGCGGCTCGACGAGAATCCGGCTTGTTCCAGTGCAAAGCCAAATCCGATGCCAATCACAAATGCGATCAGCAGGTTCATCCACTCCGGAAATTCTGATAATATTGATAAAGGTCCCATACATTTTTCTTTATTCCTTATTTCTTTTTCCTTGTTCCCCTTTTCTAAATCCACAAACTTCTGAAAAACCACGCAAATAAATACGCCGAACCGAAAATGGCGATCATGGTAACAAATCCGGCTACCGAAAGAACCGCCATGCCCGAAAGCGCAGCACCGCTGGTACAGCCTCGTGCCAATTGTGCGCCATAAACGAAAAATGCACCGCCCAGAAAGGCAAAAGCCAAACGTTTTTTGTTCGATATTTTAGGCGATTTCTCAATCTTCAGTTTTAAACGGTGGGAGAGTGCTCCCGATATAAAACCACCCAGTACCATGCCGAAAACTTCGAGCGCCAGCCAGTTTTTCAGCGGACGTTCGCCATTCTCGAAATACTTGCTGTAGTAAGGCGATTCCATTGCATGTTGCTTGTCGACAGCA
The DNA here is from genome assembly GCA_038329265.1 of Bacteroidales bacterium. GTDB lineage: Bacteria > Bacteroidota > Bacteroidia > Bacteroidales > Prolixibacteraceae > Aquipluma. The sequence continues at coordinate 4,607 of JBBQMW010000156.1, forward strand.
CCAACCAAAGCCACCACCGTGTATTTTATACCTCCGCTGGCACCCAGCCCACGACCCGAAAAAAACATGGCGGCCAGAAGAACCAATCCGAGCAGAACTCCTGCCAGGTAAGGATTCATATAGTTGCGTTTTGCCATTTCTATTGAAATTTTGGATTCATTTATTTTACTGATGCCTAAGACAAATCAAGTATAGGGATTGTTTTTGAGAAATATACATTGGCTGACGCAAATTCCATAATCAGCTTTAATCAAGGAAATTTGATTGATGAAGAAACAGGGCTTTGCTGAAACCTTCTAATTGGTTTTGCTCTTACTTTTTAGCCACAGAATCTATTTTTTTATTTGTTCGGAAAACCCCAGCATTCAAACGATTTGGTTAAATTTGTAAATCAAAAAAAATAAGAGTTATGAAAAAAATAGTTGTTTGCCTGATGGTATGTTTTTCCTTTTCGATCCTGTTTAATTCGTGTACCGATGAGGAAACTTCGTTCGATGAAACGCTTTTGATCGGGAAATGGGTTTCGGGTACAGTTTTTTACAAGTATACCAGTGACTATAAGGGTAAAACCTGGGACACCAGTGATGATGTTACTGAAGCTGAAGCACAGTCATTTACCTGGACCTTGGTGCAGTCGGAATTAACACATATTCATATTTTGGAAGTTGGTGGAAGTGTACCAAAAGTGTACACAGTGACCGAATTGACCGCAACTTCGCTAAGGTATCGTGATGACTTTGGAAAATCGTTTTCGTTTACCAAGTCTATTAATTAGTGGGTCACATTTCGAAAATGATAAATTAGTTGATAAAGGTTGTAGAAATTGAATTTTAATGCCGAAGGCATGAACTCATTACATTATGAAAAAAGTTGTTAAATGGATAGCTATTGTCGTAACATCGGTTATATTCCTTGTTGCTGTAGCCATTGGTATCGCGGTCTGGTTTGTTTTTACTCCTGAAAAAATTACGCCAATTGTTCGTACTGAAGCTGCCAAATTTCTCACCTGCGAATCGCAGATTGGTGAAGTTGAACTTACTTTTTTCAGCACCTTCCCAAGTTTTGGATTAAAAGTCAACCGTTTTGCCCTAATTAATCACATTCCGGAGGCTCCGTCTGACACGCTGGTAAAGGTGGAACAGTTTGTCGGGATTGTTGATCTGGCTGCTTATTGGAATCGCAATGAATTGGTATTTAATGAACTGCTGCTTCGGAATGGAACTTTAAACGCGTTTACCGATAGTTTGGGACTTACGAATTTTGATGTGCTCAAGGCAGATACAACAGTTGTTGCCACAGAATCAGAAACGTCGTTTAAGTTCATCAACCTCGAACATGTCGGATTGGAGAATATCCGCATTTCATACTCCGATCGGTCGCTTGGACTTGTGACGGATGTTCGCGATCTGAATGCAGAATTTTCAGGAAATATGATTGCCGATACCATCAATACACGGATTTCGGTAAACAAAGGAACAGTTTCGGTAAACTACAACGGCGAGCAATACCTCCGGAATGCCTCGGTTAAGGCGCAAATACCGGTTCAACTCATTCTGTCCAAACAGCTCCTGAAATTTGACAATTCAGATCTGTCAGTGAATAACCTGAGCCTTTCTTTGAGTGGAACGATCGGTAATGATACAATTCACAATCAGATTATTACTGATATTTCTTATCAATTCAAACAGTTTGCTATACCTGAATTACTCGCGCTGATTCCGCCATCCTATCAATCGTATTTAAAAGGTGTTGTTGTCGATGGCTTGGTTATTTCCGATGGAAAAATTACAGGCGCTTATTCCGATTCACTCATGCCATGGATGGATGTGCGTGTCCGCCTTCAGGATGGCACTTTAAAAACTGACGAATTTCCGGTTCCGTTAACTGCGATAAATGGCGAGTTTGTGTTTTATTCCGATCTGAGCAACGACGAAAAGTCGTCTTTCCGCATCGACCGGTTTGCAGCCAAAACTCCCCAATCTGATTTTCAGACGAGTGGTACAATAACACATCTGTTCTCCGACATTCACTGTGACCTGAAATCGGAAGGAAATTTCACCCTCACAGAGTTTAAATCGTTCCTGCCCGTTGAACCAAAAATGGAAGTGAGTGGGAAAGCTTCGGGGCAGGTGTTGTCACAATTTTCGATGTCGCAGCTCGACAAGATGCAATTGGATCGGATGAAATTTGCGGGTTCGCTGCACCTGACCAATTTCAGCGTTATTTATGACACCATTTCGATGCAAACCCATGATTCATTTGTTGATTTTGAATTGCCAAACCTGCACCCTTCATCGAAAAAAACGCAATTCGTTTCAGCAAAAATCAAGTCTAAAAACCTTCAGGTAAGCACGCTGCACCATACAAACGCTCGTTTAAAAAATGCCTCGATCACTTTCGAAACTTCGGATGTGATGGACAGTACTCGCATTCCGGATGTGAATTGCTCGTTTCGGATGGATTCACTTTTTGCACAAATGGATACCATTGGTGTAGTGGCCAACCAGCCTGTCGGAAGTTTTTATATGATGCCGCAAAAGGGTAAAAATCTTCAGGCTGAACTGAATGTCGATTTATCGGGTGAATCCTTGAAAGCATCGTTTGGATCGGGAAAAAGCAGTATGAACCGGCTGAAGTTTAAAGCTCATTTGCTAGATGATCCGGTTCGCCCTCAAATGAAAATTGAATACACGGGCGAGAACCTCGAAATGGCCATGGGCTCTGATTCGGCCCGTATGAATAAAATTGAACTGAAGGCCGATCTGGTCAACGACCAGAATCAAAAGGATGTTTTTCAGCAATGGCAAGCCAATGGATTTCTGAAAGTGAATCAGGGTCTAATTTCTACAACGATGCTCAAATATCCACTTGAAATACCTTCCATTCAAATGGATTTCGATCCTGAAGTGTTTACGATCAGAGAAAGTAAGCTGAAAATAGACAAATCTGATTTTAGCCTTGAAGGAAAACTTAGTAATGTATTGTCCTATTTCAGGAAAGATTCGCTGCTGAGGGGTAATTTTAATTTTGTGAGCAGCAATACCGATCTGGTTCAACTAATGCTTCTGACAAGTGGACTGGGCGATTCCACTCAAACAACCGAAGCCGCTTTAGGTCCATATATGGTTCCTAAAGGAATCGATCTGTTGTTGAATGTAGATGTCGCCAAAGTCGATTACGGACAAAGTGCAGCTACGGATATTCGCGGAAAAATGCGGGTGAAAGATGGCCTGTTGGTTCTTGATGATTTCAAATTTACAACGACTGCTGCCAAAATGCAATTAACCACCATGTACCGGACTCCACGAAAAAACCATCTTTTTATGGGGCTCGAATTACACATGCTCGATGTGGAGATCAGTGAACTTTTAAAAATCATACCCGATGTGGATTCCATCATGCCCATGTTGCGCTCGTTTAGCGGAAAGGGTGAATTCCACATGGCGGCTGAAACCTACCTCGATTCGCTTTATAATCCCAAGAAATCGACCATTCGCGGAGCTGCTTCAATTAAAGGACAGAATTTGGTGTTAATGGATGGGGAAACCTTCAGCGAAATTGCCAAAACATTGAGATTCAATAAAAAAACACACAATAAGGTCGATAGTTTATCAGCCGAATTTACCGTTTTTAAGCGGGAAATAGATGTTTATCCATTTCTGATTGTGATGGATAAATACAAAGGCGTTGTCGCCGGAAGGCATAATTTGGACATGAGTTTCGATTACCATATTTCGGTGGTCGATAGTCCGTTGCCTATAAAATTTGGGATTGACATTACCGGAACTCTGGATGATATGAAGTATCGTCCTGCAAGATGCAGGTATCCCGAGTTTTA
>JBBQMW010000157.1:0-8418 GCA_038329265.1 Bacteroidales bacterium
ATGTACAAAAAGAGAAGTCGTTGGTAAAAAAGAAGCCAAAAGACTCCGTGTTGAAGGATTAGTTCCTGGCGTACTTTATGGAGGTGAAGAACCAATTCACTTTTACGCCATTGAGAAAGAATTCAAACCATTGATTTACACGCCTCATGTTTATCTGGTTGATCTGGATATTGATGGAACTGTTTATCAGTCAATTATTCAGGACACCCAATTTCATCCTGTTGAAGAAAAACTACTACATGTTGACTTCCTTCGTACGAATGAAGACAAAATGGTAAAAGTTGAAATTCCTGTGAAAACAGAAGGTTTTGCAAAAGGTATCCGTAAAGGGGGTAAATTAAAACTAAACCTTCGTACCTTGAAAGTAAAGGCAATGGTGAAATACCTTCCGGATGAGATCACAATTAATGTGGATGATTTGGATTTAGGTCAGAGTTACAAAGTTGGATCTTTGGTTCGCGAAAACCTTGAGTTCCTCAATGCAAAAGCAGTACCTGTTGTAACCATCATGATTACAAGAGCTGCAAAAGCTGCAAAAGCTGGTGGTAAAGGTTAATCTTTAAAAACAAACCGCTTTGAAATACCTGATTGCTGGATTAGGAAATCCGGGGAAAGAATACGAAAATACCCGGCATAATATAGGATTTAAGATATTGGACGCTCTCGCAGAGGCGTCCAATATTGTTTTTAGCGATGAGCGTCATGGCTGGATTACGGAATACAAATTCAAAAGCCGGACGTTTGTTTTGCTGAAACCTTCAACCTACATGAATTTAAGTGGAAAGGCCGTGAATTACTGGATGCAGAAAGAAAGCATCTCCATCGAAAACCTTTTGGTGGTAGTCGACGATCTTGCGTTACCGCTTGGTTCTGTGCGTCTTCGTGCCAAGGGGAGCGCCGCCGGACATAATGGATTGAAAAGTTTAACCGAAGTTCTGGGGAATCAGGATTATGCCCGACTTCGGGTTGGAATTGGAGATAATTTCAGGCAGGGACAACAAGTTGATTATGTTTTGGGCGAATGGAACAAAGATGAAAAACTTGAACTTCCGGCTATGATTGATACTTCAATCGAGATTATTAAAAGCTTCGGTACTATTGGCGTAGATCAAACCATGACTTTTTTTAACAAGCGGAAATAATCAAACAATATGGCAGAAGGAACTCGTATCGATAAATGGCTTTTTGCTGTACGACTATATAAAACACGGAGTCAGGCTTCAGAAGAGTGCCGCAAAGGGAAAGTTACCATTGGCGGAATGAATGTGAAACCATCGCGCGAATTGAAAGTGGGTGAAATTATTCAGTTGCGCCGTCCGCCGATTACCCGCAGTTACAAGATTTTGGCCTTGACTGAAAATAGAATGGCAGCCAAACTCGTTCCTGAATTTCTGGTTGAAACTACTCCAGCTTCCGAATTGGAGATTTTGGAAGTTCAGAAAAATATGAGTGTATATAACCGTGAACGCGGCACAGGCCGACCAACAAAAAAAGAGCGCCGCGATCTCGACGATTTTTTTGAAGCATAAGTTTCCACTTTTTCTATTTTCATTTTCCCTTTTTCCTTTTTCCTTTTCTTTTATGCTAGTAGCCCGCGAAATCCGAAAGACCAATATTGCCGAATATATTCTGTACATGTGGCAGATTGAAGATCTTTTGCGCGCCTGTTCGTTAAATCCGGAAAAAATTGAATTGCTTTTGGTGCGCCGGTTTAATGCCGATGAAAATACAGGCAGGGAAATTGCCGGATGGTACAATAATCTGGCTGTAATGATGGCGAAAGAAAATGTACAGGAAAAAGGACACCTTCAGGTCCTTGTGAATCTGGTGAATGATTTGAATGAATTTCATCTAAAAATGCTGGAGGTTCAAACCGATCAGGAATATGTGCGATTATACGTAGAAAACCAGGTGGCGATTGGTGAATTTTGCCAGCGATCGGGAATTGTGAAGAATGAAGTGGAGGCTTGTTTAAATGCGCTTTATGTGCTTATGCTGTTGAAAATCAAACAAGCGGAGATTTCGGAGGAAACTCGCAGACCAATGGAAGGATTTGGGCACTTGATTGGTCATTTATCAGCCCGGTATATTCAATTCGAAAACGATGATTTTGAGTTTTAGATAAATATTTCCTTCTCTTCTTTGGCTGGAATATAGCAAGATTTTCGTTTTCCAAACCATTTGAATCGGTTTTTGGCAATCCACAAATACAATAAATGGCGCCAGCTTCGCGGAATAATTCTGAAAACTGCGATCAACTGATAGATGCCTCCCAGCTCGTATCCAATTTTTAGAACCGCATCAAAATATTGGAAGGTCTGTTGTTGGTCGATAACAACGACTGTATCGAAGGATTGCGCTTCGGAGAAATTCTGCAGGCTTTGGAAAATAAACTTCCTCTTCTGGTCTCTTTTTAGTATGAAATGAACAGTTCGACTGCATAGAATACACAATCCATCAAACTGCACCAGAATCTTTCCATCCGGAATAAAGGGGTCAACCTTTAGTTTGGATTGATTTGAATTGTATGATGAATCTGGTTTCATTTTGAGATTTTGAATTTTGTTTTTCGGTTCCGTCAGGAACTAAAGGTCGGTAGAATAAATGAGAAAAACAGATCTATTGCCTTCAATGGGCAATACAATGTTCTTTAATATCATTTCTTACGACCTATATTATGAGAGAAATTTTAAAATGTTCCTTCGTTTCCCTATTTCCCTTTTCCGGTCTCCAGTTTCCTTTTTTCCTATTTCTTTTTCCTTATTTCTGGAAGATTTACTTGAAGCTTTTTTTGTAATCTTCAATTAGTCCATCTCTCAGCCAGTTGGCTACAGCCTGACGGTTGTCAGAAATAATAATTCGTTTCTGGTCGCGGGTATGGTTAATATTTCCCAATTCAATAAACACCGAGGGCACGATCGAATTCTTAATGACATATAAATTTCGTTCGGATACACTTCCGGAGTAGCCACGATTGGGTTGGTGCATGGCGTATTTTTGTTCAAATGTTTGCTTCAGCTTATTAGCCAGTCGCTTACCCGAAATACTTCCTTTATCGTGGTAAAAGAAAACATCAATATTTTCATTGAAACTTCTTGAGTCGACATGGATGACCACATGGCGCTGGAATTTCCCTTTATTCTTTCGGTGCAATTGATTGACGGCCGCTGTGCTTTGTTTCAGCCGAGCGAGCTGATTCAGAGGAATCGCATTGTTTGGATAACAAACTTCGTCTTTGTCAGGGCTTAAATATTTTTCGTCGCGTATGCCATCGTTGGGATCCCTCACAACCATGTAAACAGTAGCGCCACGTTCGGTCAGATTTCGGGCCAGCCGAAGTGTAACATCGTATGCGTATTCATCTTCACAGAGAATATGGCCTTCCAGATTTCCTATTGCTCCGGGGTCGGGGCCACCATGTCCGCTTGCCAGATAGTAAACGGCATTGGAAAGTTCTTGGCTTTTAATTGTAACCTCCTTGTAGTTAGTGCCATATATTTCATGAATTACTTTCGTTGAAACCTTCTCAGTTGGTGCAATTGGCTTTGACTTCGTATTTATTTCGACGGAAGTTGTATCGGTTTTCAGGGGCAGTCGGTACACTCGTCCAATAATTAATGAATTGTCTTTTCCCAACTTTGATTTGTTCAATTCAATAAATCGATCAAAATATTCGGGCAAGGTATAGCCGTTTTGTTTCAGAACAGCATAAATCCCATCACCTCTTCTTGCTTCAAATGTCTGATGTTCCTGAGCTGATAGTCGAATTACAACCAAAATCAGAACTATAGCGAAAACAAATTTGTGCATATTACGACCAAATTATTTCAGATTTTAAAAATGCCGACCATCGTATATTTCCCTTTCAAACGGTTTTTACACCAGATTGTTTTTATCTTTATGCAAGTTTAAAACATAAATTTACGGACAAAATTCAATTCTAAATATACTCCAATGCGTCGCTTGATATCAGGTATTTTTATTATTTTATTAACATTTTCCTGCACGACGCATTTGTCAGTCTATCAGGTTGGTATAGTAAATATACCAATTGATATCCAGTCTGCTTCGATTGATTCATCGGTTCAATCCATCGTAACTCCTTACAAGGATAGCATTGAATTTGATATGTCGAAACTGGTTACAATAAGTGAGACGCAATTGATTAAAGGCAAGCCTGAAAGTAACCTTACCAATTTGGTTGCCGATATTTTGCTCGTATTTGGAACTGATTTTTGTAATCAGCAAAATTTAAAAGTTAAGCCTGATGTTTCCTATGTGAATTATGGCGGTTTGCGTGCATCGCTGCCTCAGGGGAAAATTACGGTTGGGAGGATTTTTGAAGTCATGCCATTCGAAAACGAGGTTGTAGTTATTCAGATTTCAGGAGATGCTCTTCGGCAAATGGCTGAACGCATTGCAGAAAGGGGAGGAGAGGGGATTTCGGGAATGAAAATGGGAGTTCGTGATGAAAAGCTGGCATCGTTTACTGTGCAAGGAAAGGCACATGATTCGACATCATCTTATTGGTTGGTAACCAATGATTACATTGCCAGTGGCGGCGATCAGATGTCGATGTTTCTGAATCCACTTGAACGGATAGATACCAAAATGAAGTTTAGAGATTTATTGATTAAGACTTTAAGTGACCGATATAAAAAAGAAGGAAATCTTGATGTAAAACTGGATGGGAGGATTTATAATGAGTACTAGAAGAACCTTTTTAAAACAATCGGTAATTGGTGGCGGAGGTCTTGCCCTGGGACTATTTCCTTTGGATTTATTTGCTTCAGGAGAATTGGTGAAATTGACCGTTTTTCATACCAATGACATGCATTGCCACATCGATCCATTTCCTGAAGATCATGCCGAATATCCCGGAAAGGGTGGAATGACGCGGATTGCATCGTTGGTTAACACGTACAGGGAGGAGAATCCGAACGTGTTATTGCTCGATGCGGGCGATATGTTTCAGGGAACTCCATATTTTAACTATTTCAAAGGTGACCTGATTGTTAAGGTAATGAGTAAAATGGGATATGATGGCGGAACCATCGGAAACCATGAATTTGACAATGGGATGGGAGATATTCTTTCTGCGCTCAGTCACGCCAATTTTCCGTTTGTTTCAAGCAATTACAATTTCTCTGATACCATTTTGAGTAAGATGGTTAAACCTTATCAAATCGTGAATAAAGGGGAATTGAAAATCGGAATTTATGGCCTTGGAATTGAATTGGATGGTTTGGTTGGAAAGCTGAACTACGGAAACACGCGTTTTCTAAATCCTTTGGAAACTGCCTTGAAAATGGAACGATTCTTAAAAAAAGAACATTCCTGCGATCTGGTAATCTGTTTGTCGCATCTGGGTTATTCATACCAAAGCGATAGAATCAGTGATACTGCGCTTGCGCCGCAAACCAAATATACCGACTTATTTATTGGTGGCCATACTCATACCTTTTTAGAAAAGCCAACCGTCCTGAAAAATACAGATGGGAAGATGGTAATTGTGAATCAGGCCGGATGGGCAGCTCTTTCAATCGGTAAAATTGAATTTGTTTTTGATCGTTCCGGCAAACGGAAAGATCCGATTCCGGTAGTCAGGAATTTATGATTTTAAGGGTGGCATCAGTTGATAATCCATTCATGATAAAAATAAAGGTTTTTTTACTTTCGTTTCTTTCGGGAGGATTGTTAAGTCTTCCATGGTTGTTTCCCAATTTCGGATGGTTATTATTCTTCGCACTTGTGCCATTATTTCTGGCCGATAATCTGTTGCGTAAGCAAAATGACCTGAAAAATAATCAATTCTTTTATTCTGCTTTTATTGCTTTCCTGATTTGGAATCTGGGATCAACCTGGTGGATAGTTCACGTTTCTTTTACCGGAATGCTTGTTATAGTGGTACTGAATTCGCTGATGATGGCTTCAGTTTGGTGGGTCGGAAACAGAGTCAACCGTCAGTTTGGCGAACTATCCGGATTATTCGCACTGTTGGTTTTCTGGCTAACATTCGAATTTTTACAACATAACTGGACACTCCAATGGCCTTGGCTTACTCTTGGAAATGGGTTGGCTAATTCAGTAAAAATAATTCAGTGGTATGAATTTACGGGCGTTTTAGGAGGTTCACTATGGATTTTAATCTCCAATGTCCTGGTTTTTCTGGTTGTAAAGCAATTGCTCGAAAAGCGGTTTTTTAATGCGGCGAAATTCGCTTTTTATACGCTGCTTTTAGTCGGAATTCCCGGCTGTTTATCGCTTTCTATCTACTCAAAATCCGTCGAAAAAGGATCAATTCTTGAAATGATTGTGTTGCAGCCCAACATTGATCCGTATACCGAAAAGTTTTCAGGAATGAATGAGCAGGATCAGGTTAAAAAACTTGTTTCTATGGCCGGTTCCCTGGTTTCTGAATCAACTGATCTGATTGTTGCTCCTGAAACTGCATTTCCCCCAATGTGGGAGGATTCGATCCATATTCAGAATCAAACGATTCATTCATTTGCTGAAATCATCCGGAAGTATCCAAAACTGATCGTGATTGGAGGCAGTATTACCCAGCGAAAATCCGCATTGGATGAGCCGGTTTCAGAAACGGCCTCCAGAACAACAGATGGACGTTTTTGGTATGATACATTTAATTCCGCTCTTTTGTTTGACCGGACGGAAATAATACAGATTGGTCATAAACGAATTTTGGTGAGCGGTGTCGAAAAAATGCCCTTTCAGAAGTACTTTTCATTTTTGAAGAAATTCGTAGTTGATATTGGCGGAACAAGTGGTAGCTTGGCATCCGCCGCCGAAGCAACTGTTTTCAAAACTGAAACTGGAATAAAAATAGGTCCTGTAATTTGTTTCGAATCTGCATTTGGTGAACATTGCGGTGATTTGGTAAAGAAAGGTGCCGGATTGTTGATCGTGATTACCAACGATGGCTGGTGGAGAGAATCGCCGGGTAGTTGGCAGCATTTCGGATATTCGAGGATTCGGGCCATTGAAACCCGCCGTTTTGTTGCCCGAAGTGCAAATACTGGTATTTCAGGATATATAAACCAAAGGGGCGACGTATTAAAAAAGACGGAATTGAATACCTGCGAAGCGCTCAGCGCTCCAATTCGATTAAACGACGAAATTACTTTTTATGTCCAAAACGGCGATTTTATAGGGTGGGTTTGTTCACTTTTATCCGTTTTAATCTTGATATATTTTCTGGTTAAACGGTTGACCTGATTCTGATTAGTGGTCAGTTGATCGTTCATTTTTGAGCATAAAAAATCCGCATTAATTTGGTTGTAAAAATCCCAGATAAATAGGATTTGAGTGCCTGCCTGATCAAACTTCCAACGGTAGATAAACTACTCTCGCTTGCGCGGTACTAGGCCTGTTTTAGCAGTCAAAAGCTTTCTCGGGTCAATTAAAAATGTTGAATTTTCCAAACGTAGAATTAATGCGGACAATATCTTTTGACAAGTATGTGACAGAACGTTTTGATGATTCAAAGATATGTTTCTCATTACAATTATCCAACTAAATTGTGGGTTATACAACATGTTATTAATATCTGACTGATTTACAGATGACTTAAGGAGCCTATTATTTTAGACGATAACTTTTTAAAATACATATCGTAGAAAAGCTCCATTTGGCAAAGCATTCATAATCATCTCCTTTCTTTGGACGACAAAAAAAACATCCAAAAGTGTCGGTATTTTATTGTTTTTATTTTGGTAAAGAAAAAAGTAGTTCTATATTTGCACCCACATTTGCAAAGGCTGAGTGGGTAGCGAAACCGGAAGGTTTTCGATATAAAAATTGAAAGTTTTGGAATAGAAATTATTCTGTTACAATACCAGGGAGAGATGGGTGAGTGGCTGAAACCACCGGTTTGCTAAACCGACGTACGGGTCATTCTGTACCGGGGGTTCGAATCCCCCTCTCTCCGCAAGTTTAACAGAGAATTTCTAAAAATAGATTCGGGGTGTAGTACAGTTGGTAGTATGCCTGGTTTGGGACCAGGAGGTCGTCGGTTCGAGTCCGGCCACCCCGACAAAATGGGTAACTAATGCGCACCAAAAGCCTGTAAATCTGTTGATTTACAGGCTTTTTCGATTATTCTTAGATCAATTCAGATCAAAAAATTTCAAATAAAATGTGAGTAAAACGGTGAGTCATTTTTTAATATATTTTTGACTCACCAGTAAGAGGCTAAACGATTGATTATTAGGTGTTAAATGTTATTAAATTATGTATAACTGAAAATGTAATTTGATGGTATTTTGGAAGCTTTTGGAATCATTCTGGTGAGTAATATATTGAGAAATAATTCATTTTGATTCAAAACTTTTTTAATGTAAATAAAATTAATCAGCATGAGAACGACACATTCATTTGGAATTTAGTTTGTTATGAGGC
>JBBQMW010000158.1:0-8408 GCA_038329265.1 Bacteroidales bacterium
GTTTGTCCATTTTGTAATTGTTTATTTTGTAGCTCAGGGTCAGCATCAGCACACGGGGTTCGCGCTGCATTTTAAATGTTGATTTAAATCCATCTCCTGAAGAACTGCCTTCCATCTTCATGGTTCCCAGCAAATCACGCATGCTCAGCGTTGCTGACAGTTTCTTTTTCATGAAATCCTGGCGGACATGTTGAGGAAAGCCATGCCTTTTTGCTCACCCTGTGCCGAAACCGATGGACCACGGTAGAATCCGGTCAATTGAAAACGACTGTCGGGCGAAAATTTAAGGGTTCCATTAAAGTAATTGCGGGAAGTAAAAATACATTTTATCATTTACATCACCCCACCTGTCAGGTCTGTAAAAACTTAAAAACCCTCTTCCGGAGAACCGAAGGAGGGTATTTTATTCTGTGAAAAGAGTATTACTTGCGGTTTTTGATTTTCTGTTCTTCAACCTGTGCATCGATTACGGCAATGGTAACCATATTCAGGATATCGCGAACCGAACTTTCAACATCAAGGATGTGTATTGGTTTGTTCAATCCCATTTGGATTGGTCCAACGGTATCGCACATTCCGATTTCCAGCATCATTTTATAGGCAATATTTGCTGAACTTAAATTCGGGAAAATCAAAGTATTTACATTCAACCCGTCAATTTTTGAGAATGGAAATTTATCGTGGCGCAAATCTTTATTCAGTGCAAAGTTTACCTGCATTTCACCATCAATCATCATTTCAGGATTATTTTTATGCAGATAATCAACCGATTCGTGAATCATTGCAGGGCTACCAACGTTCCGTTCTCCAAAATTTGAATAGGAAAGCATGGCCATCACTGGTTCGGTATTGAAAAGATGAACTGCATCGTGGGTGAGCTTGGCAATATCAATCATCGTTTCTTTCGAAGGATGATTATTTACCATCGTGTCGGCAAAGAAGAAAGTACCCAGTTTAGAAGTAACAATATTCAATCCTGCAATGTGGTCCAACCCTGCGCGCATTCCAACAATCTCGATAGCCGGAGTGATAGCATCCTGAAATTTGGTATAAACACCGGTAATGAAAGCATCGGCATCGCCCGATTCAACCATCATCATTCCAAAGTAGTTGCGGTCGAACATTTTCTCGAAAGCTTCATCATAGGTCATTCCTTCGCGTTGACGTTTAGCCGTCAGCATTTTGGCATATTTCTTACGTCTGTGGCTTTCGCGGTCGTGGCGTAGGTTTACAATCTCAACTCCTTCGAGTTCAATCTCATGTTTCTTGATTAATTTTTCAATCCGCTCTTCGTTTCCAAGCAGAATTGGAATGCAAATTCCTTCGGCGCGCGCGACAGAGGCAGCTTTCAGCATATTGATGTGGTTAGCTTCAGCAAAGACCACACGTTTTGGATTTTCTTTTGCTTTTTCAGTCAAACCACGAATTAGTTTATTGTCTAGACCCATTCTTTGACGCAGTTCGTCAGCATATTTGTCCCAATCTTTGATCGGCTTGCGGGCAATGCCACTTTCCATCGCTGCTTTTGCAACAGCCGGTGCTACTGTAATCAAAAGTCGTGGATCGAGTGGTTTTGGAATGATATATTGACGGCCAAAGCTTAAACTAGTTGTATTGTATGCAGCAGTAACCACTTCGGGAACTGGTTTTTTAGCCAATTCGGCAATTGCCAGAACAGCTGCAACTTTCATTGCTTCGTTAATTCCGGTTGATCGCACATCGAGTGCACCACGAAAAATGTATGGGAACCCAAGAACGTTGTTTACCTGGTTAGGATGGTCGCTGCGACCTGTTGCAAAAATCAGATCCGGGCGGGATGCAATGGCATCGGCATACGAAATTTCAGGATTTGGATTTGCCAAAGCAAAAACAATCGGATTGTCGGCCATGCTTCGAACCATATCCTGAGAAAGAACTCCTTCAACTGAAAGTCCAAGGAAAACATCAGCACCGGCTACGGCTTCAGCCAAAGTATTGTATGGAAGGTCGGTTGCAAAAGGTTTTTTACGGCTGTTCAGGTCGGTACGGCGGCTTGAAATGACTCCTTTACTATCGACCATGACCAATTTTTTAGGATCAGCACCCAAACGAATATACAACAATGAACAGGCTGAAGCCGATGCTCCGGCACCGTTTACAACAATCTGCACATCTTCGATTTTCTTTCCAACCAATTCCAGGGCATTCAATAATCCTGCTCCTGAAATAATTGCAGTTCCGTGCTGGTCGTCATGCATGAGCGGAATGTCCAAAGCTTCTTTCAGTTTTTCTTCAATTTCAAAACATTCAGGTGCTTTTATGTCTTCGAGGTTGATTCCTCCGAATGTACAGGAAATCGCTTTCACCACTTCAATAAATTTGGCCGGATCTTTTTCATCAACTTCGATATCGAAAACATCGATATCAGCAAATATTTTGAACAGCAAGCCTTTTCCTTCCATTACTGGTTTTCCGGCTAAAGCGCCAATGTCACCCAGTCCAAGTACTGCTGTACCATTTGAGATTACCGCCACTAAATTCCCTTTTGCAGTGTAATCATAGGCACACTGAAGGTCTTTTTCAATTTCCAGACAAGGTATAGCAACTCCAGGTGAATATGCAAGTGCCAAGTCGCGTTGGGTACTGTAAGGTTTTGTAGGCACTACCTGAATTTTACCAGGCCGCCCTTGCTTGTGGTAATCTAATGCTTCCTGATTTTTTGAATTATCCATTTTAGTTGATGTGTTTGATTAATTATTAAGTTTCACTCGCTCAATCTTCCACTCTGCACTCCAAATTAAAAATCCTTATGAAGAGTTTGAAAAATTAGAGCCAAAAGTATTGTGAATCGTTGCCTTTTATACATCCAGAGATGTAAAGGTCAGAAAAAATTAACATTGGTCTGACGAAAAGCTCATTGTACGGTTTTTCTACTAAAAAACCAATTTGAATTTTAATCTGACAGGAAGTTGGATAGAATACTTTCGAAAATGAAGAATATATTCTTTTTTACTTTAAAATTGAATTTTGGTATTATTTCCCCCGAACTCCAACCTGGTTATAATTTACCAGTTCAATCCCTTTTTCCTGAATAGCTTTTATCACTTTTGGGCTGGTAAAAACCTGAGTTACCAATTGCCTGTCGCGGGCAACAGTGAGCATATCTTTGTTTCCAACAGCTTTCATTTCATCCGATTCGTTTGCCGGATGTTCAACAAACAAATAAGTTTTACCAGCTTGCAATTTTCCAAGCATTTCCAGAAATGCAGTTTCCTTTTCATCAAAACTTTTGGCTTTATCCCATCCTGTTTCGGGAACATAATCCAGATTTTCGGTCTGATAGATCAGTTTGTATTCTTTCGCCAGCCGCTGAACCAGATTTTTCAATTCAGGCTTTACATCGGGTGCACCCATGTGCGACGAAAGGTGTGTAACATTTGGTATTTCGCGGATGGCCAATTCAATTTGTTTGCGCAATTCAGCTTCCACTTCCTCCATTTTGTAGTTTTTGTTGTACCATTCGCCTGTTCCGGCAAGGAAATTTCCGTCGGCATCGCCCAGTGATGGTGATGCGGTGATCGGTCCCCATTTTATACCATCCCATTCGCTGGTTACAGTAAGGTGAACGCCCACATCAATGCCAGGATTTTGCTTAAGCATTTGTGCAGCCTCGAAAAACCAAGGACAGGGAACCATAATCTCGACTGAACGGCTGATTCCTTTGGTTGCGACTTCGATGCAACTTACATTCGCAGCATGGCTCGAAGCCATATCGTCGGAACGTACGAGCAAACGAGGTTTTGCTGGTTGTGCAGAGGCTCTAACTGATGCCACAATGAGAAGGATTAGGATTCCAAAAATTAGATGTTTCTTCATCTGAAAATTATTTTAATGTTTGTAAAACGGCCTGTAAACATTAATCTCCTGAATAAAAGGAACTCCTTTGCTTTCAATTTTCAGAACATGACTTGTGTTTGGAACTCCCTGAAATAAAGTAATTGGCTGTCTAGGAATGTCTGATTTCCAATCTTCCGTAGTGATTTCGTCTTTGCTGATCGAATAAGTTTTCCATTTCACTTCATCTCCTGAATTGACTGTCGTTTTCATCACTTTAAAAGAACGGTTCAGGTGCCAGTCCCCACCGTTTTCAGCATCGCCTTTGCCGATAATTACCCGTTTCGAATTGGAAACAAAATCTTCGCTTGCCTTTCCATAACCATCTTTTCCGGTAACTGAACCGCTGATTTCGAAACTGAAATCCTCGAATGGAGCAGTTGCCGCAGTGAATTTGCAGGTCCATTCTTCGGCAATCCAGGGCGATTGATGAGCTACATGAATCATGGCAGGCAAATCCCAGGGCCAGGTTTTCCCGTTGGCAGAGTATGGCCGGGTCATAAAATAAGTACCCTGAAATTCGGATGGTTTGCGGTTATCGAGCAGAATTTTTGCATTTTCCGGAGCAGTTATTTTCTGAAAGACAATGTCAACACGGTTCCCTGAAAAAGGGATTTCGAGTTTGTTTTTTAATGTTTTGAAATCCTTTCCATCCTTTAAAGTGGTACATAAACCAAATGGGTCATCTTTAAATTTCGATTTATACTGAAATAGCGGTTTGATGAGTTCAGCCATCAAAAATTCGCCGTATTTATTCAGATGGACGTCGTCTTTCAGCAAATCTTTTGGCTTTAACTGGTGATCATTCAGGTATTTTTTCCATGGATCGCGGATATTGATCAGATCGCATTTGTACTTTTCGGCAAGTGCGGGCAAAAAATGGTAACTCATGGTATCGCTCCAGACACTTTCACTGGTAAAATGATCAGTCTGTATGGCAATTTCAGCAGCAGTGCGGCTTCGGATAGTGTATAGCACCGAATCGTAGGCAATGTGGCTCCCGTAAATGTGCAGCAACACCAAATCCGGGTAAAAAGTGCTCACGTCCATTTCAACGGTTTTGCAAAGAATCTGTGATGCGAATCCACCGATAGCTTTATTTTCCATGATTAAGTTTGCACTCGGATACTGGTTCTGGATGCTTTTTTTCACTGGCAACCACCAATCCTGCGCACTGATCGACTGTCCGTAAACCAGGACTTTAACTGTGTTAGGCTTTTCCGGAGTGCTCGACTGAAGCAAATGCATGGTTCTGGAGGTGTACCGGCCATAATTGGTGGTATCAGGCAATTCGGGAAGCAGGTAGGTTTGCGCAAACAAATGAAAAGCGAATACAAGTAACAGTATAATCAATAGAGTTTTTTTCATTATTTTCTATGTGTTCCTTAGTGAAATTCTTTGTGCAACTTTGTGTTGAAATGGAGTTTACTCTACCAGAAACGGCAAATTCGCACTCGAAAACTGCTTGTTACCATCGAAAGCATAGACGAACAAGCGGTATGCTCCATTTTCTTTGGGTGCTACAAAACTGATGGTTGCCTTTTGCTCCTGAATCAGTCCTGAAATTGGTTGTGGTTCTTTTTCACCCTGCCCGGCATACGATGCGTAAACCGCTTCGGGACGGATTTCCCAGAGATAAGTGATTGCGTCTTTATCGGGATCGGAAGCCGCTACTTTGGCCTGATGTTTTGAGCCTGACTGAATTACAATATCTTGATAACGAACAAATTTGTCGATATTCAGCAAGTCGACGATAGGCGCCAGATTGGCGTCGCGCTGGCCGGTCCACAACATTTTCATCAGTTTTGGAAGCGGAGTTTCCCGTCCTTTTTCGTCAAACATGCTGAACCAGGTGTGGGTGGTTTCCTGTTTGTTGAACCAGTAAAAAACGTACGACCCCAGGCAATTACCCGTTTCGATGGCTTTTTGATATTTGTTTTGGTAGCAGTCATATTTTTCGCGTCCGGTTTGTTCGTAAGGTGCGCCCCACTTGGTTTTCTTCACTTCCCAATACCCATCCGGGCCCCATTCAGAAATCACATAAGGCTTGGTCCAGCCATATTTTTTAAGGGTTTCAGGCAACAAATAAATATCTCCATAAGTGTTTATTCCAAGTAGATCAATGTCCGGACAGATTTTTACGATATCAGCCACTTTTTCCATCATGCTCGTACCAATGACTGTCATCACCGGATGGTTCGGATCGACGGCTTTGATGGCTTTGGCAGTTTCATTTACAGCATCCCAAAGGCTCTTTTTAAATGGCAAAGTTCCCGGAATATAATCCATTTCATTGCCAATGGCCCACATCAAAACTGCCGGATGGTCTTTGATTTTCCTGACGATTTCCACGGTTTCAGCAATTTGTTTTTTCACTGCTGCCTGATCATCGTAGTTCATTCCGTAGCGTTCAGCATCGGCCGGAAGACCTACCAACGCTTTCAATCCGAGTTTTTGTGCCTTGTCGAGTTCCTCTTTTCCGTAGCCAATCCGAACTGAATTACCACCATAAGCTTTTACTTTTTCAAGATAGGTATGTCCAACTACGCCTTTAATGAAAAATGGTTTTTGATTCACCATCAATTGCCAGTTATTACCATTTTTCCTGATTTCTACCGACTGGGAGAATCCCTGAAAAGCACCAATAAAAAACAGACAAGCTAAAATCTGAATGGTTCGAGTCATAAGTTTAATGGTTAGTTTACTACAATTTTGGTTGTGTAATTCACTTCCTGCCCCATAATATTTAGGAGGTAAATGCCTGAACGAAAATTAATAGTCACTGAATTGATGCCTGAACATAGTATATCCTCCGAAATTACTTTCCCGTTGATGTCCAGAAATCGGGCTCGGCTGGTTTTCAGTGCTTCAGGAATAGAAATGGTCAATTTCCCACCCGAAACCGGATTTGGCATTACCTTTATTTCGTTCTGCTTGATTTGGTTGACAGCTGTTTCCTGTTGTTGAACGATCTTCACTTTTTGGGTTTCGTTGCAACCAACGATCTGAATTTCTCCTGAACGCGTGCCGGAAGTCATTGCCTGTGCGGTAACTTTTACGGAATTTCCGGTTAAGGTGTAGGTGAAAAACGTTCCAATCTGTTTAGTGATTTCAAATCCTTTTTCGGCTTCAATGGTGCATGATTTTGTTCCGCCTGATAGACCGAAATTGAGTGGATTCGGCGAAACAGTCATGTTGCATAATTTCGCGCCTTTCTCTAAAGCTCCTGCATCACGTTTCCCGATTGGTTCATTTCCGGCGAAATCGCGAAGAAAGGGACCCTTGAATTCCCATTTGTACAATTCGTCAATGCTTGTTTTGGCATCAGCCAGAGTACCTTTTGATATCCGGAGAAAATCAATCGTTCCGGAGAAAAAATTACCATCCTTATTTTTACCGATCAGCAAATCGTTTGAATTAGTGAACGATGCCGATGCGGGCATTATTCCGGTAGTTGCACCATTTGCCGAAACCCCATCAATGTATACAGTAGCCGATGAAAGTTGCCGGTTGACTTCAACCAACACATGATACCATTTTCCATCGTTTATTGGAACCGATCCTGAAAGGCTGAAAGCTAAAGCTCCACTGTTCATCACACTGAATCTTATATTCCCTGAACCATCCAAATCCAGCTGATATCCATATCCTGAGGTACCGAATTTCGATATCAGACTTCCGCTTTTCAACCCTTCCACAGTCGTGAAATAAGATTCCAGAATAAAACTGTTGGTGGTCATATCCACATTGTTGCAGATGGTTTTGCTGGTTGCCGAATTGGTCAGGCTGCAATAAGTTTTCGATCCGTCAAAAATCAATGCTCCTTCGGTAAAATCTTCGAGATTTCCTTTTACAAAACTGGCTGCGGTCAATCCGTATGCTTTCAGGTGGTTTTTCGGAACATTGTTATAAGTTTCGCGATTGGTAAACTCACTGGTGAAATAAAAGTTTTCACCTTTAATAAGGCTCGAATCGGCTCGATGCTTACAGAAATTCCATTCGCCAACCACGCTGCTCAAAGGAAATGGTGCAAAGAATTTCACTCCCTGATCAATGAGTTCACTTGTAGCTGTTGGTCTGAAATCTCCGGAGGATGGTTTCTCAAATGCCCGTTTGGAAGTCTCGAATCCGACCTGCCCTAAATCGGGAGTAAAAGAATTGAGTTTGTCGAAGAATTCGTTAAAAGTATATTTGGCACCTTCGGGCGATAGAAAATTGCCGATAAAACTCTTTCCGCTGAAAAAATTATTTCCGAAGCTTTCAAATGGAATGCCTGAAGCCCGCGTTTTGTGATCGAATTGATGCCAGGTACTGTCGCTAACGTTGGCGAGGTAATAATTTTGACCATCAACTGCCAAATTTCCGTCGCCCGAATCGGTAAACGACCTCACATTGTAGGCTACATTGTGAACGTACATGTTGTAATAACCCAGCACCTGATTATAGGCAGCTGCAGTCCGGTCGAAACCGGTGCCTTTGACGATGTTATTGAAAACGTATTGTTTAGAAGCGCCATCCAGATAAAACGGATAACC
>JBBQMW010000159.1:0-8368 GCA_038329265.1 Bacteroidales bacterium
TATTGGAGCCTCGCTAAAAGATTTGGGCAAAAAATGGTTTGCCTTTTCCCGAATGGACGATTTTGCAGCCGAAATCCTTAACCGAATTCAACAAAAAAATGATTAACATACCCAAATACCCCGCCTACAAACCCTCCGGAGTAGAATGGCTGGGAGAGATTCCGGAACATTGGGAAATACGAAAAATTAAATACCTATTCAAAGAGATAAATGAAAGAAGTACTGATGGAAATGAAGATTTGCTTTCTGTATCCCAATATACTGGTGTAGCCAAAAAGATTGATAAACTAGCGGAAGGTGATTTGTTAACAAATGCGGAAACTCTTGAAGGTTATAAGAAAGTATCTTCTGGAGATTTAGTGAGCAATATTATGCTTGCCTGGAATGGTAGTCTTGGCTTTTCACCTTGTGATGGAATTACAAGTCCAGCATATTCTATTTACCGATTACAAGGTGGAAATATTAACCGGTACTTTCATTATTTATTGAGAACCGAAATTTACAAGGCAGAATTTAAACGTAATTCTTCTGGAGTCATAGACAGTCGTTTAAGACTTTATTCTGATGATTTCTTTAGAATACCTTCAATATTACCTCCTCTTTCCGAGCAAACCGCCATTGCCACCTTTCTCGATCGCAAAACCGCTTTGATCGACCAGGCCATTGGCATCAAAGAAAAGCAAATCGAGCTGCTCAAAGAACGCAGAAAAATACTCATTCACAAAGCTGTTACCCGAGGTTTAAATCCTGATGTAAAACTGAAAGACAGCGGTGTGGAATGGATTGGGGAAATACCGGAACATTGGGAGGTAAAGAGAATGAAAGAAATTTGCAATGCATTTGGAAGAATTGGGTTTAGAGGATATACAACTTCTGATTTAGTTGCTGAGGGTGAGGGTGCAATTACAATCAGTCCTTCAAATATCAAAGAGGAATTTATGACTTTTGAAAAATGCAGTTTCTTAAGTTGGGAAAAATATCATCAATCTCCAGAGATCCAAATTTTTGAAAATGATGTTTTAATGGTTAAAACCGGTTCAACATATGGTAAAACAGGCATTGTTAAAAATCTCAAACTTGAAGCTACAATCAATCCTCAATTACTTGTTTTAAAAGAAATAAAAATCAATCCAGAGTATTTTTATGTATTACTGAAAACTTCGATTGTACAATTTCAAGTTCAAACAGAAGTAATTGGTAGCACTATTCCCACAATATCGGAAACAAAGATTCTAAACTTTAAGGTTGTATTGCCTCCCGAAAATGTGATTGAAGAAATCATGTTTTATATTGAAAATGTGAAAAATAAAGTTGCTACCGCCATTTCCCTCAAAGAAAAGGAAATTGAGAAATTGAAGGAGTATAAAGCGACGTTGATTAATAGTGCGGTAACGGGGAAAATAAAAGTTGAGTAACCATTAAAATTAGACTATGACACCAATTATTGAGAAATACATCGGTAACGAAGAACTGGAACAGGCTATCAGCCAAAATAACTATAACGACGAGTGTTTTAAGGAGTTTATAAGCTACTTGGACGATTCTCTTACCGAGTTAGAACAGGATGGCGCGATAGAAGAAGAGGATACGGCTGCAGATTTAATCAGTATTCCCGTTGAGTACACAAACTATTATGCTCAAAGAAGAAACGAAGGATTTAGTATTGCCTGGAGCAAAAAATATGCGGAAGATAAAACTTCAGGTGTTACCCGGAATTTATTAATGTATTGCTACGAGGCCGCTGGAGAACACGGCAAGCAACAGGCTGATGCCGATTTAATGACTTATTTCAAGCTAACTAAACGCGATCAACTGTTTATTGACTATTTATTAAAGCGAATAGCAGGTAGAGATCACTTCTGTGAAACGTCAATTGAAAAAGTTGCTGAGGAATATGTTTCGATTTATAACGAGCAAATTAACAAAGGCAGATCAGCATTATATGCCTATCAATATGCTAATTGGCTAATAGATGGTTATCACCCCATATTTTGCGAAGATTACGCTTATATCTACGAAGAATCGATTAATAAAGGGAAAAGTGAAGAGTATGCGTGTGAATATGCCAATAAATACGCAAGTGAGCTGGTAGATGTAAAAAGAAGATATGGCATTTGTGATGACGAAGAATCGCTCGGATTTGCTAAATCAAAAGCTGTGGCATTTATAAACGGATGGGAATACGCCGAAAATAACAAACTCGAAGATCGTTCTCGGTTCATTAAATGTTATGAGGACGCATACTTAAACACCTGCTATTCCGACAACCAGTATGAATGGAAAACAATTGAAGAGTGTGAGAAAATTACACTTGATAAGGCATTGATCGAATACGAGAAAATAATAAAAGTTAAACATGCTTTGGAGATCAAAAAGTAAACCAGTTATGAGTTTAACATGAAAGAAATAAATAATAACGACTTACAAGTAACCAGTTGTACTTTAGCCCAATTACTTAACTGTTCAACAACCGAAATACCTGGGACAAACATTCGGGGGCAATTAACCATCCCTGAGTATCAACGTCCTTATGTGTGGTCCGAAAAGCAGATTAATCAGCTTTTAAATGACTGGATGGCTTTCTCCAAGATAAAAAATGAAAAACCATATTTATTTGATAAGTATGTCGTAAAATGGGTGTCAGATACAAATACGAAAGATGAGTCGCTCGAACTAGTCAACATGAATCGAAACGCGGAGGGCTATTACAGCAGAACCCCATTTGAAGAAAAGTCGAACAGTTTGATGCTTCAGAGTGTACTCTATTATACGGGTGATTATGTCAGGCAATACTGGTTAAGCAGTTATTTAGATTTTTTGTTATATCATAATAATAACGAAGAAGTAAGAAGTGCCAGTTTGCTCAATTACCTAGAGAACCTGGATAATGTGTTTTCATTGAATAAATCAACCACAGACAAACAACTGTCATGGATGATGATGCATCAAACTTATGATTTTCCGCAGGAATTGGACCTAAAAAATTATCTCTCATCACATCTTAGTACAGGATTTAAGCACTATTGGTTCCAAAAGCTTGAATATATTCTATGGAAAAACTGGCCATTTGAGAAAACTGTTGAATTCAATAATTATCGAATAACTTCAAAGAATTCAATCGAACATATATATCCTCAAAATCCGGTAAATTTAATTCAGCACCCTAGTATTGGTATGGAGTTTCTGCATTCATTTGGTAATCTTGTACTTCTAAGTGTGTCTCAAAATTCTGAATATAGCAATAAGTCATACAGTGTTAAAAGATCAATGTTTAAAGAAAAAATAGCCTCTCATGATACCTTGAAATCATATTATATTTTTCAGAATGAATGTTGGAGCAAAGATGAAATAGAAAATCATAAAAATCTGATGATAGAAAAAATGAGTGAGTACTATTCTGATTCAGAAATAAAAAATAATCATGACTAGACGAACCAGCAAACAAGCTCTTGAATCAGTTATTGAAAAATGGTTACTTCAATTTCCGGAAAAAGGAAATTGAAAACTGTAGGAATAAAAGACGAGTTTGATAAATTTTGAGGTAAAGAGAAAAGTAAAAGTGGAATCACTTAATTTAACAGGAAAAAGTAATTATATAAATGCAAGGTACTGATTCTATATATTGTTCAATCATTAAAGATATGCTTACTACGGTTTTTCGTGGGAAAGGTTCTTTTATATTTGGTGATAGGAATGAGGAATCACTATTCCAAATAACTTGTACTGCATCTGAGGCATACATTGCATTTGATACCTCATTTCATATATTTGAGCGATTCAACGATTTAACTTTCGAGGGGAAACTTGAAGATGGTCGGATTTGTAAAGGATATGTATTTGGAGATTACAATCAGCAAAATTCATTGTTTGTAGCAAAATGTTCCGAGCTCACAATTGGGGAATTTGATACGATTAATACTATTGAAGCAGTTTTAATGGGTATTTATTTCCCTCATGAATTTTCATTCCAATACAAGGATTATAAGATTGATATTTCCAAATCATCTACATCAAAAGAGCTGGCGAAACGTACTAAAAACTTTTCTGGAACTATTTCAGAAGGTAATTGTGTGACTATTTCCGGGAATAAACTTGATATTGATAGAATAAATGATTTATTGCGGGATATATGCCTTTTGCTGCGCCCGTTAACAGCTTCTGAAGTATATTTTGGGTGTTTAAAATGCAACAATCAAACACTAATATATCACAAAAAGAGAATGTCGGGAAAACTTTTTGGTATGCGAAGCAATATGCTGGAAAGTACTCATCAATATCCCGACTATTTAAGCAAGGGACTACAAAAATTAGAGACTATTGACGCATTTGATAAAATGAGTATCACTGATATTGGTCATGTTTTATCAACATCGGCTGCTTGTGGATTATTAGAAACAGGGCTAATGGTACTAGTCGCAGCATTAGAAAGACTTGGACAAAAAGCAACTCTTGTATCTTATAATTCAAATGATGCTTCTCGGTTTAAGAATAGCCTTCAGAAGTTTAAAGACTTCCTTAAGGAACAGGCCGCGATCTATTTCGAAGAAAATCCAAACCTTTTTTCTGAAACGCAGAAAGGCGCGATTAGTAAGAGTATTTCAAGAATATCACCTTGGGATACCGCTTTTGTAAAAAAAATACAAGCCCACCTGGGTAAAAATGGTTGGGTAGTTGACCTTGACTTTGATAAAGTAAAAGAATTACGAGATTCACTGGCTCATTCAGGGATGATTCCACAAGGTTTTCAGAAAGAAGAGGCAATCACATTGCGTGTCCAATTAGAGATTTTTCTTTTTGTCCATGTGCTGGACCTTGTTGGGTTTGATGGAAGAATTTCATCGACCAAAGATGGCTGGGCAGTTTTTCCGAGGAAGGATGAATTCAAAAAAGGTAAAAATGAATGAATTTTAAATATCTTTAGAACATAAATAATTGGCGTTGTGAAGAAACTCAAAGTATTTATATCGAGCGTACAAAGCGAATTTGCACGGGAGCGGGAAGCACTTTACGCGCATTTTTGCACGGATGCATTATTGAGTAGTTTTTTCGAGCCGGTATTGTTTGAAAAGCTTCCGGCGGCTGCTCAGGCGCCCAATAAAGTTTATATCAGCGAAGTGGAACAATCGCAGGTTTACCTAATTCTTGTCGGGCAACAATACGGATATGAAGACGAAAACGGTGTCTCTCCCACCGAACATGAATATAACCATGCCCGTCAGTTAAATATTGATAGTCTGGCTTTCATTAAAGGGAATTCATCAGTTAAGGTTCATGAGAAGGAAAAAGCGCTTCTTCAAAAATTACAAAACCAATTATCGTACAAACGGTTCGAGTCTGTTGAAGAGTTATTAGCCGAAGTAAATAAAGCGTGTATCACTTTGCTGAAGCACAAAGGGTTGATTCGTTTTACAGCCTTCGATGAAAGCATAAACGATCGGGCAACTCTGGCTGATATTGAGCCCGATAAAATTGAAACTTTTATTGGAATAGCCAGGGCTAAAAGAGGTTTCCCGTTGCGCGAAGGAACTCCGGTGAAAAAGGTCTTGTCGCATATGAATATGCTTTATGGCGAACAGTTGACCAACAGTGCTTTGCTGGCATTCTCAAACAATCCGCAACAGTTTTTCCCTACTGCCATCGTAAAATGTGCACATTTTCATGGATTGCACGTGCAAAAACCCATTCCCGACCATAAAATAATAAAAGGTGATGTATTTGAGCAGGTTGACCTGGCAATTGATTTTGTATTGTCAAAGATCGCGATGTCAGTTGGTTTACGCAACGAAAGCAATCAGGTGTCGTTAAGATATGAGATCCCCCGACCAGTAGTCGCTGAAGCTATTGTAAATGCAGTGGCCCACCGCGATTATAACAGCAACGGCAGTGTTCAGGTCATGCTCTTTACGGACAGGCTTGAAATTTCAAATCCGGGTAGACTGACTCCTGAATTAAGCATCGAAAAGTTAAAAACCGATCATGCCTCATACCCCACAAATCTGTTGCTGGCAGAATCACTTTATCAGGCAGGATACATCGAACGTTATGGTACGGGTACGGGTGAAATCTTCAATCTGACGACAGAAGCCGGACTAAAAGAACCCGTTATAACTCTTGATGAAGGTTTTAAAGTAATTATTTGGAGGCCGGTTGCTATCACCGATCATGTCACCGATCATGTCACCGATCATGTCACCGATCATGTCACCGATCATGTTACCGATCATGTTACCGATCATGTTACTGGGGAAGTTACCGGGGAAGTTACCGGAGAAGCTACCGGGGAAGTTACTGGGGAAGCTACTGGGGAAGCTACTGGGGAAGCTACCGCACATGTTATCGTACATGTTGAAGAGCTCATAAAAAGACTGCTATTGGTACTGGCCGGTGAAATGAGCCGGCAGGAATTAATGGATAAGCTGGAATTAAAACATCGGCCTAACTTTATGGAAAAGTATATACAGCCAGCATTAGATACTGAATATATTGAAATGACACTTCCTGATAAACCAACGAGCACAAATCAAAAATATAGGTTGTCAACCAACGGATTAGCATTAAAACAACAACTGGAAAATAAAAAATAATGACCAGCCAAACTAACGAACAAGCCCTCGAATCAGCTATCGAAAAACGCTTAACCGGTTCTTGTCTTGAAGAACTAAAGGAACAAGGGATAACCATGGATTCCATTACCGATCGTGCAGAATTGTACCGGAGTGGAAACGGCTATTTCATTGGGTCACCCGAAAACTTCAATGCGAAATTTGCCATCGACGAACATCACTTTTGGAGTTTTCTGGAAACGACTCAAAAAGAAGAGTTGGCCAAACTGCAAAAGCAAAGTGACTGGAAACTTAAGATACTGGAACGTCTCGATAGGCTGATCAAAAAATATGGAATTCTTCGCCTGTTACGTAAAGGGTTGGAAGTGGACGATGCTCATTTTACATTGTTGTATGTGTTGCCTTTGGCCAGCAGCAGCGAAACGGTTAAAAAGTATTTCGAGACCAACCAATTCAGCGTTACGCGTCAGGTTCGTTATTCCGTAACCAACCAACGGGAAGAAATTGATATGGCACTTTTTGTGAATGGTTTGCCAATCTCAACACTGGAACTTAAAAATCATTGGACAGGTCAAAACGCGAAAGTGCATGGTCAGAATCAGTACAAATTCAAGAGAGATATTACACAACCGCTGTTGAATTTTGGTCGTTGCCTGGTTCATTTTGTCGTTGATACCGACGAAGTGTATATGACCACCAAACTCAATGGTGCCGATACCTTCTTTTTACCTTTCAATTTAGGACATAACTTTGGCAAAGGAAATCCGACGAATCCGTTCGGTCATAAAACCTCCTATTTATGGGATGAGGTTCTTACACGGCAAAGTATGGCGAATATCATCCAGCACTTTGTACGTTTCGATGGAAAAGAGAATGATCCACTAAGCAAAAAGACGTTGTATTTTCCTCGCTATCATCAGATGGATGTCGTGCGTAAACTGGTGGCCGATGCAAGTAAAAAAGGGGTTGGACAAACCTATTTAATTCAGCATTCTGCGGGTTCAGGTAAATCGAATTCAATTACTTGGGCAGCCTATCAATTGATTGAAACCTATCCGGAAAGCGATGCAGTGCCAGGTAGCCGGGGAGTTTCCAATCCGTTGTTCGATTCTGTAATTGTGGTAACCGACAGAAGATTACTTGACAAACAATTACGGGATAATATCAAGGATTTTTCGGAAGTAAAAAATATTGTGGCTCCGGCCTATTCCTCAAAGGAACTCAAAGAAAACCTGGAAAGCGGCAAGCGGATTATCATTACTACCATTCAGAAGTTTCCATTTATCGTGGATGGTATTGCCGATTTAAGTGACAAACGATTTGCGGTTATTATTGATGAAGCGCACAGCAGTCAAAGCGGATCTGCCGCCGATAATTTGAACCGCGCAATGGGCAACAACGGAAACGAGGACGAAGACTCCGATCCTCAGGATAAGATATTAGAAGCGATGCGTTCACGCAAAATGCGCGGAAATGCTTCATACCTGGCTTTCACAGCAACACCCAAGCCCAACACACTGGAGAAATTTGGAATTAAGCAAGTTGATGGAAAATTCAAGCCATTTCATCTGTACTCGATGAAACAAGCCATTGAAGAGGGTTTTATTCTCGATGTGCTGGCCAATTACACCACTTACCGGAGTTATTACGAAATCGAAAAATCAATTCTGGAAAATCCGAAGTTCGACACCGCAAAAGCTCAAAAGAAACTCCGGGCCTATGTCGAACGTCACGAACAAACCATCGGCACGAAAGCAGAAATTATGCTTGACCACTTCATCACTAAAATAGTGAATACGAAGAAA
>JBBQMW010000160.1:0-8308 GCA_038329265.1 Bacteroidales bacterium
GGCAATTTCAGATTTCATGAAGGATTTTTAACCGGAGTTTTTACCAATAAGGAAACCTTCGACTTGTACATCTGCCCGAAATGTGGCAAAGTGGAATTCTTTGTTCCACAGGAAGATCAGAAATACAAACTGTTTTGAGGCATTTCAGTATTTCTCAATCTGCTTTTTGAAGAATACATTTGTCATTTTCGACGAAGATTATAACTTTACAACTCGGCGGAACAAAACAGATTTATTAAACATTTAAATTCCAATATATTCATGATCAGGTTTTTGTATCTAATTTTCGTTCTTGCAATTCTTCAATTGTTTGTTCAGGAAGCAAAAGCAGAAGGCTATGAACTTAAAGTCAGAATTAAAAATTTGCCGGGCAAAGAGATCATACTCGGACATCAGTTTGCTGATAAGCTCTTTTCGGATGACACCTTGAAGCTTGACAATCTGGGCTTTGGAACCTTAAAGGGGAATAACAAGTTTCCGGAAGGTCTATATTTCTTTATGACTCCGTCTCATGCCAAGTTCGATTTTTTTATGACTTCCAATCAGCGTTTTACCACTGAAACCGATACATTAAATCTGTTTGAAAACCTAAAATTCTATAATTCACCTGAAAACACAGCCGCACAGGAATATCTGAAGTTCATTGTTTCAAGGCAAAAGGAGGCAGCAAGCTTAAAAGAGAGCATAAAAACCTTGACCGATTCAACGACCATCAAAAATGCACACTCCCGACTGAAAGAAATTTCAATCGAAAGCGAATCTCAGGCTGATCAACTGATTACAGGTCAAAAGACAAATTTCGTTGGCGTTTTCATGAAAGCCTTGAAGGAAGTTCAAATTCCTGAACCTCCCAGAGATTCTGAAGGAAGAATACAGGATTCCTTGTTTCAGTATCGCTGGTACCGGACCCATTTCTTTGATAATATGAATCTGAAAGATCCAAGATTCCTCAGAACGGTAGTTTATGACGAAAAGATAAAGGAATATCTCGACAAAGTTGTCCCTCAAATTCCTGATACAGTAAACCGTGAATGCGATAAATTGCTGACTATTGCAGAGACTGATCCGGAAATTTTCAGGTATATGCTGGTCACTCTTTTTAACAAATATGCAACCAGCAAAATAATGGGTTTCGATGCGGTTTATGTCCATCTTGCGGAGGATTGGTACATTCCCAAGGCTACTTTTAGCGATACTGCTTTTGTCCGCAATACACAGGAAAATATATCCCGGCTAAAACCTTTATTGATTGGGAAAAAAGCCCCTGATATGCACATGTTGTATCCTCCGGCAGAACATTTCATTCAGGCAAAAACCGATACCATGGCACGAAATAATCCTCATGCCGGAAGTTTCGTTGATCTCCATCAAATCAATGCCAAATACATCATTCTTATATTCTGGGAAAGCGATTGCGGGCACTGCAAAATCGAAATCCCTGAATTGTATCAAATTTATCAAAAATTAAAACCTAAAGGTGTCGAAGTCTTTGCCGTACATATGCTGGGAGGAATTGAAGGGAAGCAAAAGTGGGTCGATTTTGTCAATGAACATGAAGTCTATGATTGGATAAATGTTTGGAGTCCATATGATTATGCATACAAAAGAAACTATGATATCCGCACAACGCCTGTGATATTTATTCTCGATAAGGACAAAAAAATAATTGCCAAAAGCCTGAATCCCAAACAAACAGGCGATTTCCTGAAAACCAGAATCACTATGGAAGCGAAAAATTCGAAAACGACCAAATAAGTGTCTGTATTAATAGTTTCATTCCGGCACATTTAATTTGGCATTTCAGGCGAAGCTTATAACTTTACCTTTCTAATTCATAAACCTAAACGAGCCAATATGCCACTGAAAATTTCCTTATTTTTCTTTTCTTTTTTCTTTGTCATTCTCCTGAATGCCCAACCAGCCGCTCAATTTGCTCCCGGCGAAATCTGGAATGACAATAATAATAAACACATTAATGCGCATGGTGGAGGAATCCTTTTCCAAAAAGGCGTTTATTACTGGTATGGAGAACACAAAATAGCCGGTAAAATCGGAAATACAGCACAGGTCGGAGTCAGCTGCTATTCGTCGAAAGACCTGTACAACTGGAAAGACGAAGGCATTGCTCTGAAAGTTGATGAAGATCCGGCGAGCGACATTGCCAAGGGCTGCATCCTCGAACGACCCAAGGTGATTTACAATGCCAAAACCAAAAAGTATGTAATGTGGTTCCATTTGGAACTAAAGGATAAAGGCTACGATGCCGCACGAAGCGGAGTAGCTGTTGCCGACAATCCCTCCGGACCTTTTACATTCCTGAAAAGCTTCCGTCCGAATGCCGGTTTCTGGCCGGTTAATGTTCAGGATTGCCATAAAAAACCAATTGCCGCCTGGGTAAAACCAAGTTATTGCGGTGGAAAAGGATGTTTACCCGCTCCGGTAGATTCAGTAAACATTCTTGGCCGCGATTTTAAAGGCGGACAAATGGCGCGCGACATGAATCTTTTTGTGGATGAGGATGGTTCGGCTTACCACATTTATTCATCGGAAGAAAACAGCACGCTGCATATTTCGAAATTATCTGATGATTACCTCACTTATTCCGGTCAATATTTCCGTGTTTTTGCCGGAAGATACATGGAAGGTGCGACACTGTTTAAACGCGAAGGAAAATATTATATCATCGCATCCGACTGTACTGGTTGGGCTCCCAATGCTGCCCGTTCAGCAGTTGCTGATCTGATTTTTGGTGAATGGACCGAACTCGGAAACCCGGCAATTGGTAACGATTGCGAAACAACTTTCCATTCTCAGAGCACATTTGTTTTGCAGGTTCCAGGCAAAAAAGATACTTACATTTACATTGGCGACCGCTGGACACCATATAACCCGATTGATGGCAAGTACATCTGGCTACCCATAACTTTTGAAAACGATGCGCCAAAAATATATTGGAAGGACATGTGGAGTTTTTAAAAACGGGAAAATGTCATTAGTCATTAGGAAAAAGGAAAAAGGAAAAGGAAACAATCAAAATAGGTAGCCCTGCAAGGGCGACATCTGTCAGCAAAGGGCATCGCCCTGTGTAAATGAATGATAACGATTTCCCGTCCGCGT
This sequence comes from Bacteroidales bacterium, assembly GCA_038329265.1. Classification (GTDB taxonomy): domain Bacteria; phylum Bacteroidota; class Bacteroidia; order Bacteroidales; family Prolixibacteraceae; genus Aquipluma. The sequence goes on from JBBQMW010000160.1 coordinate 3,118, forward strand.
AAGAAAGGCGCAATATCCTTTGTCGTTCGGCTTTAGCCAACGGACATGCAGATCATTAAATTTCAGGGCTAAAGCCCCATCCAATTTTGCTCAATATCCGTCACATAAATGTGACGGTAAAGAATACAGCCTTGAACATTGAGACTAAAAACAACAAATTAAAAATAATACAACAATGAAAAAACTCTTTTTATTTCTAATGACCCTTTCCTTTTTTCCGATCATCCTGTCCGCAAAAATAATCCTTCCATCGGTATTTGCCGACAATATGGTGCTTCAGCAAAAATCTGATGTAGCCATCTGGGGTTGGTCCGATCCGGGCGAAACGGTTAAAATTGTGGCCAGTTGGAACAATAAGGATACGGTAAAAATAAAAGCCGACAACTCTTCAAAATGGACAACTACCATCACTACTATCGGAGCTGGCGGCCCCTATTCCATCCGGATTCTGGGAAGTAGCAACGTTGAACTTAAAAATGTGATGTTGGGCGAAGTCTGGATTTGCAGCGGTCAGTCGAACATGGAAATGTCGGTCAACTGGAATCTTATCAACGGTGAAGAGGAAGCGGCCAAAGCGAATCATCCGAACATCCGGATTTTCCATGTGCAAAAAATTGGTGCCGAATATCCGCAACAAACCTGCAATGCCACATGGAGCGTTTGTACTCCGGAAACAATGCGGGCAACCAGTGCCGTCGGTTATTTCTTCGCCCGCGAATTGCAGCAGAAACTGAATGTTCCGGTCGGTATCATCGTTTCAGCATGGGGTGGAACGCCAGCTGAAGTCTGGATCGAAAAAAGCCGCATTGAAAGCAATCCGGAACTCAATAAAGCCAGATACAGCGATCATTTCGACTGGTGGCCCGGAACTCCCGGTACTTTATACAATTCAATGATTGCACCGTTTGTTCCATACGGAATTGCAGGTGCCATCTGGTACCAGGGCGAATCAAACTGTGGAAACTATCAAATCTATTCGCAGCTGATGAAAACCCTGATCGAAAACTGGAGAGCTGATTTCAAAAAAGACTTTCCATTCTATTTTGTGCAGATAGCGCCTTATACCTACGGCGATAAAGGAACTTCGGAATATCTCCGCGAACAACAGGAAATGGCCGCACAAAAAATCCCAAATACCGGAATGGTGGTGATTTCAGATCTGGTTGATAACATCAAGGATATTCATCCCAAAGACAAGCTCAACGTTGGGAAAAGACTTGCCAACTATGCTTTGTCCGAAACGTACAAGCAAAACATTGGCGCTTACAAATCCCCTAAATTTGAATCCATTAAAATCGAAAAGGATAAAGTTCGTCTGAACTTCAGCAATATTCCGACCGGATTGAAATGCACTGGAAAGGCTCCTGAAAAATTTCTGGTGGCCGGCGACGACAAGAACTTTGTTCCGGCGACAGCCAAAATGGAAGGAAATGCGATCGTTCTATCCTCAAAGTTAGTGAAAACTCCGGTTGCGGTCCGCTTCTGTTTCGACGACACAACGATGCCTGATGTCTTTAGTACCGAAGGATTACCGCTGGCTCCATTCCGGACAGATCAATGGTAGAAATCAGTCGCAGTTTTCAGTCACAGTAGGCAACTGAAGTCCCTGTTGAACAGAAAATTTGAGTCCTTCAAGTCCAATCGGGACGACATATTTGTAGCCCCGGCTTTCAAGCTGGGGTAAAACGATACGAAATGAGTTAGTGCCGACAGATATTTTTTCCGGTTAAAAATGCCGATCATTCCTGCAACTGGCCGGTATGTAATCCTAACTTTTTACCTACCTTGCAACGAATGACTGATTTTCTGAAAAGAGCAAAAGTTTATCAAATCAGAATATTAAAGAAGCTAAAAAAATAAGAATTTAGACATCCTCCATAAAGTTTAGAAATTTTAAAAAATGCGATAACATTTTTAATATGAAACAAATTCACCTTGCTGTTTGTAGTATTTTTCTCCTTCTAATGAGTTGTACTGCTCCGATTACAACGTATTACCTTGATGCCAAATCGGGGGATGATTCAAATCCGGGTACGATGCGGAAACCCTTTAAAACCGTCGAAAAAATCAACACTGTTCAACTTCAGGCGGGGAATTCAGTGTTTTTTGCCGGAGGACAATCTTTTACCGGTACATTAAAACTCAAAGGAATTTCCGGAAGCAAAGAACAGTCCATTGCAATCGGATCGTATGGAATCGGACGGGCAACAATTAACGGAGCGAATGCCAACTCAATTGTGGTCGACAGTTGTTACTGGCTTCAGGTAAAGAACTTGATTCTTACCGGGAATGGCCGTTTGAAAGGCAATACTGGAAGTGGAATTGAATTCAGAAAAACACAAAACTGCACCATTGACAGCATTGAGGCGCGTGGGTTTTTATGGTCAGGTGTAAAAGCGGTAGGTGGTAAAAATCTGCGAATTACCAATGTTTATGCGCACGACAATGGGTTTTCAGGAATTAATGTTGAATCCGATGGTCAGGATTCCGGAGGGTTGGAAGGTTCGGGAGGAAAAACATTCAGGAATTTATACATCGCCAATTGTGTGGCCGAAAACAATCCGGGCTGCCCGGCAGTTTTGGACAATCACTCCGGAAACGGCATTCTGATAGGTGGCGTGACCAAAGGAACAATAGAATGCTGTGAAGCCATGAACAATGGCTGGGACATGCCGCGCGAAGGAAATGGGCCTGTCGGAATATGGGCCTATCAATGCGACAGTATTACCATCCAATATTGTTATGCGCACGACAATAAAACTTCGGAAAAAGGGAAAGACGGCGGTGGTTTCGATTTCGATGGTGGAATGACGAATTCGGTGATGCAGCATAATTACTCGGCAAACAACGAAGGTGCTGGTTATGGATTGTTTCAATACTACGGAGCCTCAGTGTGGAAAAATAACATCATCCGTAAAAACACCAGCTACAACGATGGCCGAAAAAACGGACAGGCTGGATTCCTGATGTGGATCGACAAAAATCTGAAAGATGGCATTTCGAATTGCCTGATCGACAGCAATATTGTAGTGAATAAATACGGACATGCGGTGAGCTTTGAGCCGGGAGATTATCCCGGGTTCAGCTTCACGGACAATATTTTCGTAACCACCGAAAAATCAGTATCGTTTGTCAACGGAGAATATACAGGGGCTACGTTTTCGGGCAATCAGGCATGGACAAGCGACAAAAAAGTTCCGCTTGCTTTTCCTGAAGATCGTAAAGCAAATCTGTCTAAACCCAAAATTAAACTTCCTGAAAATAAAGATAAGCTTCAAGAATGCTTGAGGGAATGGGAAGATACAGATAGAATGATATTTTATTGAAATACCAAACTTAAATGAAAGAAGTGAAGGATATGAAGTTTCATTAATTCATTAATTCATTGATAGTAATTTACTTACCTAACAATTTAAATAAAATGAAACAAAAAAGATCTCCTGAACAAAGTGTTGCGTTTTTTATTTTTTTTACTTCAATTCTTTTCTTTTCGTGCAATACTGCAAAACCCGATTTCACCAATCGCGAACAAAATTTTGATACTGGATGGAAATTCAACCGGGGTGAAGTAGCCCATGCAGATTCTTTAGTATTTGATGATTCGAAATGGCGAACCGTCGATCTTCCTCATGATTGGAGTATCGAAGATTTGCCGGTAGTTGCCGGGAAAAAGCAAATTGGTCCGTTCTCTGAAGATAGCGAGGGAAAAGGTTCAACCGGACATGCTGTGGGAGGAGTTGGCTGGTATCGAAAATCGTTTACTACCGAAAGCTCATTCACAGACAAAATCGTTGAAATCTGTTTCGATGGTGTTTACGGGGAATCCAATGTTTGGATAAACGGACAGCACCTCGGTTTTCATGCGAATGGATACACGCCTTTTAATTACAATCTGACTCCATATTTGAATCCGGTTGGAGAGAAAAACACACTGGCAGTTTGGGTGGGGAATATCGGAAAAAATAGCCGTTGGTATAGCGGATCCGGAATTTACCGTCATGTAACTTTAAAAGTGACTGATTTGGTAAACATTCCGGTTTGGGGAACATACATTACGACTCCTGAAGTTTCAACTGAAAAAGCGTTGGTGAAGGTGATGACCACTGTTAACAACCAAACTTCAGGAGATGTTGAAATAATCGTTTCAACCCAAATTATTTCTCCGGAAGGAATTGCTGTGGCACAAACAGAATCCAACTTAAAAACCCGATCAGGAATAAAAACGGATGCAGAACAGCTCATTGAAGTCAAAACTCCTGCACGTTGGTCAGTCGATTCTCCGAATCTCTATAAAGCTGTTAGTGAAATCAAATACAAAGGGAAAATTGTTGATCAGAAAACGACAACTTTTGGGATTCGCTCGATTGAATTCAGTGCCGAAAAAGGTTTTTTGCTGAATGGTGAACGTGTTTTGCTGAAGGGCGGCTGCATGCACCACGACAATGGTCCTCTCGGATCGGCAACTATCGACCGCGCCGAAGAACGCCGCGTTGAACTGATGAAAAAGTTTGGATTCAATGCCATCCGAACCAGTCACAATCTTCCTTCAGCACAATTTCTGGATGCCTGCGACCGGTTGGGAGTTTTGGTTATCGACGAAGCATTTGACCAGTGGCAGCAGCCCAAAAACCCCGATGATTACAGCAACTATTTCTATCAGTATCACCAACAGGATTTGGAAGCAATGGTCATGCGCGACCGGAACCACCCTTCAGTAATTATTTGGAGTATTGGCAACGAGATCAAAGAAAGGGCCGATTCTGCGGGTCTTAAAATCACTAAAGAATTAATCTCGATCATCAAAAGTCTGGATCAGACACGTCCGGTAACTGAGGCCATCTGTTCGTTTTGGGATAATCCGGGGAAAACATGGGAATATGCGCAACCCGCGCTGGAATTGCTCGATGTGGCCGGATACAATTACATGTGGCGCGAGTATGAAAATGATCACAAAAAATATCCCAACAGGATGATAATCGGCACTGAATCGCTGGCAAAAGAAGCCTTCGAAAACTGGCAAATGGTTGAAAAAAATCCTTACGTACTTGGCGATTTTATCTGGACTTCGATGGATTATTTGGGAGAAGCTGGTATCGGTCATACACTCAATGCTACCCCTGATACCAAACCGCAATTTTCGCCGGGATGGCCTTGGTACAATGCCTATTGCGGCGACATTGATATTTGCGGG
>JBBQMW010000161.1:0-8253 GCA_038329265.1 Bacteroidales bacterium
AAAAAAATGAAATGATCGGAAAGGATAAGATTTCAGAAATTGTTGAAAAAATTGCTTCCGGGTACAATCCTGAAAAGATTATACTTTTTGGTTCATATGCCAATGGAACTTCCGATGAAAACAGCGATTTGGATCTGTTTATTATAAAAGAATCCAAACTTTCAAGACCTGAGAGGACAATTCAGGTCAGGAAATTGCTTTATGGTGCAAAGTTGCCAATAAATTTAATTGTTTATACCCCAAATGAAATTGAAGAATCGAAAGGCAATTTATACAGTTTTGTAAATGAAGTATTAAACACCGGAAAAATACTTTATGAACAAGCAAGCTGATGAAATAAGCCAATGGATAATTAAAGGTGACCACGATCTTGGAACCGCAAAGATCACCTACTTATATATTCCTGAATACCTTGATACAGTCACATTTCACTGCCAGCAAGCCGTTGAAAAATAAAAGCTTATCTGATATTTCTTGACACCCGTTTTAAATTCACTCACGATTTAATTTATCTTCTTGATTTGATTAGTGACAGTGATGCTGATTTTGAAATCTACTATGACTTACTCTCTGAATTACAAAGCTATGCGGTTGAAGTCAGGTATCCAAACGAGACAATCTATCTTTTTAAAGGGAAAGTTGAAGAGGCAATGCAAATTGCAAAAAATGTCAGAGATTTGGTTACCCTGAAAGTGAACCTCACAATCGACTACAACGAGGTGATTGATCAATAAATGGAAATTTTTACTAGTTTATTATAGTCACAATCAACTTTCTCCTTCCTCCAAAGTTCCGGAATTCACACAAATAAATTCCCTGCCAGGTGCCGAGATTCAATTGATGATTAGTGATCGGAATTGTTAGACTGGCGCCAATCAGCGAGCTTTTTAAATGTGCAGGCATATCATCGTCACCCTCATCCAAATGAATAAACTCCAAATCGCCTTCAGGTACCAGCTTATTCATAAAGGTTTCGAAATCGTGCCGCACCGATGGATCAGCATTTTCATTCAGACTAATCGCCGCAGATGTGTGTTGAATCAGGATATTTACCAATCCTTTTTCGGGTAGTCTGGGTAACTGCCTTTCAACCAAATCGGTGATCAGGTGATATCCACGTTTGAAGGCTGGAAGGGTTATCTCGAGTTGTTCAATCATTTTTAATTTTTATAATCCTTTTAAACGAAGTATTTCCTGAATCTCAAGTATTTTGACGCGTCGTTCATAGGAAAAAACAGTACTGGTTTCCTGAAGATGCACAAACAGGAATAAAGATTTCCTGAGATAATTGGCTTTGGTAGGCGAAAAAGTTTGTTGGTTTTCCGATCCAAGTAACCGCAAAATATCAGCCAGTTTTTCCAATTGATCATCGCTGGTCAGTTTTGTTTTAATCACCTCTAAAAAGTCATTATTTTCAAGCACAACAAGCTGATCAATATCCAGTTTGAATTCCTGAACCAAAGCTTCCCGAACAACAGAATCCATTTGCTCCTGCTGGTTTTCTTCTTTCATTTTCAGAATCCGCCGAAGCAAAATGGCCAGGAAAAGTCCAATTTCTTCAATTTGACGAATCAGGTAGTCGCGTGATGCCATTGCGGTTTATTCAAGTGCCTGTAAAATATCTTCAATCAAATCTTCCGCACCTTCGATTCCTACTGAAAGACGCATCATGGTTGGGCGGATCCCCATTTCCAGACGATCACTTTCCGGGAATTCTGTGTAAATTGTTGAATACGGATGAATGATCAGCGATTTATTGTCGTTAAGATTCGTGGCTCGCCTGATAATTTTCAGCCGGTTCATAAACCGAAAACATTCTTCCTGACTTTCGAGATCAAAAGTCATTACGGTTCCCGGAACTCCGGAAAACTGACTAACGGCCAATTCGTAATACGGAGAGTCCTTTAATCCCGGATAATCCACTCGAATTACTTTAGGATTCTGCAGAAAAAATTCACCCAGCTTCAGGCAATTTTGGTAACATCGTTCCACACGAAGTTCGAGAATGTCCAGTCCGGCAATCATATAATTGGCGGTGTGCGCGGTCATTGGCATTCCCAGATTCCGGTAATAATTTTTCCGGAGCCGGGCAATGAATGCATCTTTGCCAAATTTCTTAGAAAAAGCGGTACAATTGGGATTCTTTTGCCAGTCGTAAATTCCATTGTCGATGATGAGTCCGCCAACAGCCGTGGCACCTCCCGAAATAAATTTGGTAGCCGACATCACTTCGACATGAACACCCAATGTTTTCGAGCTGAATACGTTGGGAGGAGTAATCGTGCTGTCAGCAATCAGTAAAATATTGTGTTTGTTGGCAATTTCGGCTAGTCGACGAATGTTGGCGATTTCGAGTTGCGGATTGGTTACCGTTTCAAAATAGATGGCTCGGGTATTTTCGTCAATCAAAGGCTCAATTAACTCAATTTTTGTGGTGTCGACAAAACGCGTTTCAAGTCCGTATGCCGAAAGACTTTGTTCGAAGAGCGCCAGTGAATGACCAAAAAGGTGATTTCCTGAAATAATATTGTCACCCTGTTTGCAAACTGTCAGCAGTGCCGTTGAAATCGCCGCCATTCCAGAGGACAAAGCCAACACCTGATGAGCTCCTGTCAATGACTTTACCTTGGTCTCGAGATATTCAACCGTAGGGTTGCTGGTCCGTGAATACGTGTGCGCGGGTAATTCTCCCCGAAAATTGGCAGCGATATCTTCAGCCGAAGCAAATTCGAATGCCACCGATTCGTAAACCGGCATAGCCAGCGCATTGTGCGGATCTTTTTTCGGGAAAGGTATGTTGAGCGAACGTGTTGTAAAATTTTTCATTCTTTATATATATTGAATTTATCCTAGCAAAACACCTGGCTGTGCTTTTAGTTTGTTTCACTGTTTAACTGGCAACAAAATTGGCAATTATTTCAGAAATAATAACATTATTCAAATTCAAAAGCAAACTGTTAAAACCATGCAATATTTTTATCTTTGGCGACCGAAAAGAGGAAACAGAAATTAGAAAAAAGGAAATTGGAGGATTGAAAATTCTTATTTTTCACCTTCTTCCTTATTGTTCTTTCCTTCTTCCTTTTTTCTCTTTACTTTTTCTAAAATGAAGAAACTCGGACTTTTTATCTTGTTTTTTTTACCATTGATTGCTTTCTCACAGAAACATTCGGTTAAGATTGCCCTACTGAAATACAATGGCGGAGGCGATTGGTATTCCAATCCTACTTCAATACCCAATCTGATTCGTTTTTGCAACGACAATCTGAAAACCGACATCGATCCTGAACCCGGAACTGTTGAGCCCGGAAGTGTTGATCTTTTTAATTTTGCATACGTTGATTTGACCGGACATGGAAATGTATTTTTCTCGGATTCGGAGGCAGCAAACCTTCGAACTTATCTCGAATCAGGAGGATTTCTCCAAATCAGCGACAATTACGGAATCGATCCGTTTATTCGGCGGGAAATGAAAAAAGTCTTTCCGGAGCTCGATTTTGTTGAACTTCCGAATGACCACCCCATTTACCACCAGAAATATTCATTTCCGAACGGACTGCCCAAAATACATGAACACGATGGCAAACCTGCCCAGGGTTTTGGTCTCATTTTTAAAGGCCGTTTAGTGTGCTTTTATAACTATGAGTGCGATTTAGGTGATGGTTGGGAAGACCGCTCGGTTCACAACGACCCGGAAGATGTACGCCAGAAAGCCCTGCAAATGGGGGCAAACATCATTTCGTTTGTCTTTAATCAGTGACATGGCATTGTTATTGTATAATTGCCCGCTAATCTTTAGATTTCCTTTAGATTTAAAAATTAAGTTTGATTTTTCACAAACCTGAAATAATTTTTGTGGGTTCAGTGTATTTATCCACCGTTTAAATATGCCGATGAAATAAATGCATGAACATGTTATCACCCGAATTAATACAATCGAAGTATTCATGCAGAATTTATTCTGTACAACCAATATAATCAGATGACACGCTTTAAGATTTTGATCTTCCTTTTGTTCTCTTCAGTTGCATCTACCTACGGACAGCTAACCATCAACGAATTTATGGCCTCGAATTCTTCAGGGATTCAGGATCCGGATTATAATCAAAGTGCCGATTGGATTGAAATCTACAACGATGGTAATTCAGCAATCAATCTGAATGGTTATTTTTTAACTGACAATCTGAAAACACCCAATAAATGGACTATCAGCAATGTTACGATTCAGGCAAATGGATTTGTCATTTTTTGGGCGGATAGTAAGGATTCTGCCAATCACACCAGTTTTAATCTGAGCGCTGCAGGCGAGAAGATTGGTTTGTATAAACCCGACCAGTCTGTAGTCGATACTTTAAGTTTTGGACTTCAGGATCCAAATATTTCAACAGGCAGAAGAACTGATGGAGTCAGTGAATGGGGATTATTTCCGCAGTCCACGCCCGGCACATCAAACAATACACCCAGTTATTCAGGAATTGTAAAAAGTGATCCCAGTTTCTCAATTCCGGGTGGAATATACCCTGGCGCTGTTTCTCTAGAGATTAAATCAATTTTTGGTGGTAAAGTACTGTATACGCTCAACGGAACAGAACCCAATGAGCAGTCACCTGTTGCTGGCGCGGCATTAAATATTACACAAAATACGGTGGTAAGAACACGGATTCAAAAAGATGGACAAATACTGGGACCAATTATTACCAATTCCTATCTGATTGATACGGAGAACAAAATGAAAAATCTTCCTGTGGTAAGTATTTCATCAGACCCTGATAATTTTTGGGATCCGGAAAAAGGTATTTATGTGGTACATAGTTCGAAACCCGATTGGGAGATACCGGTAAATATTGAATTGTTCGAAAATGATGGTCGGGTTGGAGCCGCTTTCAACATGAAGGCCGGCATAAAATCGACCGGATTGTATTCGTGGCAATTACCCGAAAAAATGCTTGGTGTTTCATTCCGGAAAGAATATGGATCAAGCAAACTTGAATACCCGTTAATATTTGATAAAGATCGAAAAGTTTACGATACCTTTTCACTCCGGGCCTCGGGAAGCGACTGGGGAAATACCATGTTCAGGGATGGAATGATACAAGGTTCTGCAATTGAAAACACCAATATCGATGATTCAGGGTTCAGAGCTTGTGTAGTATACATCAACGGCCAATATATGGGTGTTCACAACATTCGCGAAAAAATAGATGAAGATTACATTGTTGGAAACCATGGTCTTGAACCGGGAACATTCGACATGATTGAAGAGACTGATCAGGGACATTATGCAGAAACCGGCGATTATGTGGCCAACGACTATTTTCTTTCGCTTACCGCAAAAGATTTATCGAATAAGGCGAACTATAACGCGGTTGCCGCTGTGATGGATATTGAAGATTTTACAGATGTAGTTTGTACTGAAGTGTACAGTGGAAACAGCTCAATTGGACACAATTTAATGAAATATAAACCAAAAGATTCGGGCAAATGGAAATGGATCCTGATGGATTTCGACCGTGGATTTTTTGGAATCAATAACCGGATGATCAGCTTCTATGAGAATGAAGATGGATGGCCACTGAAAGAGCTCATGGAAAATCAGGATTATAAAAAGTTTTTCGGGTTAAAGCTTTCTGATCTTCTGTTTACAAATTTCAATCCCGAACGGATTATTGCACAGATTGATGAGCACCAAAAGACAATTGAAGCCGAAATGCCAAACCACATTAATCGTTGGAAAGGAACCAGCGGAACCGGAAATTACAGCAGTGTAAAAGCAATTTCATCGATGGATTATTGGCTTTCGGAGGTTGAAAAGCTGAGAATATTCGCCAAAGGCCGGCCTGAAGTCATTTTAAATGATTTGACTAATTATGGTTTTCAAAGTCCGGTACCTGTTTCGGTATCTACATTCCCTGCCAAATCCGGAGTATTGACTTTCAATGGATTAAAAATTCCTGTTGATAACTGTACCGGTGGCTATCCAAAGGGAGAACAGATTAAGTTGACTGCTGAAGGAAAAGATGGCTATAACTTCAAGGGATGGAAAATGAATGAGAATTCCCTTTTAATTAATAAAGAACAAGACTGGAAATATTCGGATACTGGTGCCGATTTAGGCGCATCTTGGAATAGTTCCAACTTTAGCGATGCTTCGTGGAAGACCGGAAAAGCAGAATTAGGATATGGCGATGGCGATGAAAATACCACAGTAGATTATGGCGGAAATTCGAACAACAAGTATATTACTACTTATTTCAGAAAGAGCTTCGCTCTAGCCGACAAACAAAAAGTTTCAGGATTAACCTTGCTCCTGAAATGTGATGATGGTGCCATTGTTTATTTAAATGGGAATGAAATACAGCGCTACAACATGCCTTTAGGCGCAATTGGATTTGAGACTTTGGCTACAACATCCATCACCGGAGGTGCCGAATCGGAGTTTCATAATTATACCATTGAACCAGATTTTTTGACGAACGGTCCAAACATAGTTGCGGTCGAAATTCATCAGAATGTTGCAAACAGTGGTGATATAAGCTTTGATCTGGAATTATCGACAACAATGAATAGCAACAACAGTTATGTTTCAACTGCAAAAGAAATTGTGCTTAATCCGCAGACAGCCACAAATGTTGTCGCAGTTTTTGAAGGTGATGGAAAATGTATCCTTCCGGCTGAAATTACTACTGTAGTTACCCTTTCAAAAGATTGTTCGCCTTATTTAGTTCCGGAAAATGTGACTATTACATCTACCGGAAAACTGACTATTCCTGCCGGGGTTGAAATCTGGATGTCGGATGGAGTTTGCATTACTTCAGCAGGTCCGATAAATATCAAAGGTACAAGAACAGAACCTGTACGATTCAAGAGTAATCCACAAAGTAAAGAGAAGAAATGGGGAAATATAAGCATCAATAACGTGAGTGACACCTGTCGTTTTAAAAATGTACATATTCAGGATGCATCAAAAGGAATTAATCCGGCACACGACATTTTTGCTCTGGATGTGTTTCAGTCGAATATTGTGCTCGACAGCCTATACATTGATCAGGTTCATTTCAACCCACTGGCTGTATATAATTCAAGTACAATACTTACCAATAGTCGCCTGCATACAAATTACAATGGTGCTGACATGCTCAATGTTAAATTTGGCAAAATACTGATCGATAATTGTGATTTCCCCGGAAACGATCAACTCGATGTTGATGCCATCGATTTTGGTGAAATGACTTCGGGAAATACAGTGGTAAAAAATTCATATTTCCATGATTTTCAAGGATTTAATTCCGACGCTGTTGATTTGGGTGATCATGCCAAGAATGTACTTATTGACGGAATTGTGGTGTATAACTTTCAGGACAAAGGTGTTTCTATCGGACAGCGGTCGTCGACAAAAATTACTAATTCGATTTTTATTAATTGCGGAATGGGTGTCGGAATGAAAGATTCGAGCAGCGTAAAGATTGATCAGTGTACTTACTACGGAAACTTTTATGCGATTGCCAATTATCAGAAACACCCTGGAGATGCTGGTGCACATGCAGTTGTTACGAATTCCATTCTTTCCAATTCGTATGAATCTGGTTACATGGAAGATATTTACTCAACGTTAAACATTTCCAATTCTTCAGACGACACGGAGAAACTTCCTGATGGAAAGAATAACCTTTTTGTGAATCCACTGTTCACAAACCCTGTAAATTTTGATTTCTCACTGCAATCCGGATCAACGCTTATCGGTGCTGCAACCGATGGGAATATGGGCGCTAACATTAAATTGCCGTTGTTACCACTTGCAGTCATGATCAGTGATATTGCTTATTATACCGATCCGGCTGCTGAAGATCTTGAATTTATCGGATTGTACAATCCGGGCGAATCATTGATTATGCTTGATAGTTGCGTGTTCCTGAGTGGCGTTACCTTTACATTCCCGATAGGAACTTCGATCGGGCCAAAAGAAAAATTGTTTGTTACCTCAAATATTGCTTCTTCCTTTTGGGACAGAAAAAATATTAAAGTAATTCAATGGGAAAGTGGTCGATTGGCCGATGAAGGTGAGAAAATCCAACTGGTCAATAAATTCGGGAAGGTGATCGATCAGGTGATATACAACAACAAATCACCATGGCCTATGCCTGAAAATTCACAGACGGGTATCACTTTGAACCGTTTCGATGTGGATAACCATTTTGGCGAAAACTGGAAACTCATTTCTGTTGGTGAGATTGTTGGTGTTCATGCAATTTCTGA
>JBBQMW010000162.1:0-8222 GCA_038329265.1 Bacteroidales bacterium
TTTTTTTGATTTGGAAAGATATAAAAAAGTACTGAAAGAAAGTTTTAAAAGCAAGTGAGCGGGCGACTTCAAGTCACCCGCTCACTGTATCAAATTTATTTCTATGCTAATCCTACTTGTTTTCGAAACGTTTACTAACGGTATCCCAGTTAACCACATTCCAGAAATTGTCAACATAATCGGCCCGAAGATTCTGATACTTCAAATAATAGGCGTGTTCCCAAACGTCGATGCACAAAAGCGGCGTTCCTTTTTTCTCAACCACATCCATCAACGGATTATCCTGATTAGCAGTTGAAGAAACAAATAATTTTCCGTCTTTGCCAAGAACCAGCCAGGCCCAACCGCTTCCAAACTGTTTTTTTGCGGCATTGGCAAATTCTTCCTTGAATTTATCAACCGACCCAAAATCTTTTTCGATAGCTGATTTTAATGCTGCGGATGGGTCAGTTTTAGTTGGCGACATATTTTCCCAGAACAACATATGGTTGTAATAACCACCACCATTATTTCTCACTGCTGCCGGTTGTTTACTAATTTCAGCAAAAAGACTTTTTAGATCAAGATCCGCAGCAGGCGTTCCCTTAATGGCAGCCAGAAAATTATTGTAATATGCTTTGTGGTGCTTGCTGTAATGAATTTCCATCGTTTTGGCATCGATGGTTGGTTCGAGTGCGTTATAGGCGTATGGAAGTTCAGGGAAAACGCTGTCGATGGCTTTGGTCGATAGTAATTCAACTGATGGGCCAGATGCAAAAAGTGGTAATATGGCCAGTGAGAAAATAAATGTCAGAACTAGATTCTTTTGTTTCATGGTTTTCAAATTTATGATGTTTATGATTTTCTTTACTAGATACATAAACAGCTATAAATCTGATTTGTTTAGGAATCAGACCGATCAGAAATTTCTATGGCTAATAGAGGAAATGCGGGAATCAGTATTTTCTTATGATAAAAAATTAATTTCCCAACTCGAACATACTGGCCATATCTGTCTTCGAGAGTGTTTTGAAGGCTACCATTGATTCAGTTTTGGTAATTCCTTCCACTTTAGTCACTTTCCCGGTAATCAGCTCAGCCAGATCGTCGGCATGAGGAAGCCGGATAACAGCCACTAAATCGAAACGACCACTCACCGAATAAACCTCGGTAATTCCTATTAAGCTAACCAGTTGTTCTGCAACTGAATTGATTTTGGTGCGCTCGGCGTTGATGAGTATTATTGCGTTGATCATGGATTTAATTTTTATTTGAACTTTTCAGGATTTTGTCGGGTATTAAACAGAAAAACGATGTAAATGATTTGATTTTTTACTTCGTAGAAAATAATTGTTTGTTTACTTAATACTGCTTTTCTTAACCGAGGATTATATATTGATCCCGGAAAAATCAGTGGAAATTGGCCAATAAGTTGAATTTGTCGGGAAAGTATTTTTTTGAAATTAATGACTTCTCTTCCTGTCCATTCTGATGAGATATAAGTCAGTATACTCTCCAGATTAGAAATAGCTTCCTCGGTCCAAAATAGTTTAAATTCAGAGGCCATATTTCAATTTCACATCATTATGCGAAACGGTTCTTCCTTCATTAGCGTCATCAAGACCGCGTTTGATTCCTGCTTTTACTGATTCCGGAAGTTCGTTCCACCAGTCTTGTTCCGATTCATTGGAGTCTTTAACTATTTTAAGGTAGTCAAGCGTATCGCTGTCTTCTAGTTTAGTAAGCCACTCAATTAGCTCTAGTTTTATAGCATTGTGTCCCATTTCTTTCAATTTTTACAAATTTATAAAAAGTCCATCATTAAACCAGCGATTGCAGTTTATGAGATATATTTTTTGCAATTAGCATTTAATGGCTGTCAATTCCTTCCAGCATATAAATTGAATGTTCGATGGTAGGGAAAATCTCGTTGCAATATTCGGTTACTGCTTTTACACTGCCGGGAAGGCAGTAAATCAGTGTTTTTCCTGAAACGCCTGCAATTCCGCGACTCAAAAGTGCGGCTGGTTTTTCCATACCATATTTTACCCGAATCAGCTCCATGATGCCGGGGATTTCCTTATCAAGCAAAGGTTTAACCGTTTCCGGAGTGATATCGCGTGGGCCAATTCCGGTTCCACCTGTAGTAAAAACAACATCAGCTCCTTCTGAAATGGCATTTCGAACCAGTGTCGCCAAGCTCTTTGGATCATCAGGTATTAAATGATGCGTGAACTCGGTTCGCCGATTGATTCCTGAAAAGAATTTTTCGGCAAGGTTTCGGATTTGCGGACCACTTTTGTCAGCATATTCACCAACACTGGCGCGGTCGCTCAGGGTAATGATATGGATGTTTACTATTTTAGGATAATACAGCAATTCATCGCCAGTTTTAAGTTCTCCGTTCCGGATAACCCGCGCAAAAATACCTTCTTTGGGCATCACACAATTGCCAATTTCACGGAAAATAGAACAGTTATCGCCGTGGCATTTTTTTCCAATTTGGGTGACTTCAAGTTCCAGATTGTCATTACTGAAACGATCGAGTGGTTTGCATTCGTGTAGTAAAAGTCCTTCTGTCGTAATGTTCTCAGCAAATTCGCCGTATTTAATTGTACGACCTGCTTCTTCCGAAAATTTGGCAATACTTTCGGTGGCCAGTAAACTTACCTGTCGGTGCCATTTCCCCGAATGAGCATCGCCAACCACGCCAATATCTGTAAGTTGGATAAATTCGACCGGTTTTTTAACCGTTCCCTTTTTTTCGGAAACATTGACTGAAAGGACTTTGATTTTCATTGTTTCTATTTTTTTGTTTTGCTGACTAAATGGATATTTTCGATCACCATTTCCTGATCGACTGCTTTGCACATGTCGTAAACCGTGAGCAGTGCGATATCCACTCCTGTAAGTGCTTCCATTTCAACGCCGGTTTTGCCAAAACATAGGGTGGTACATTCAGCCAATACTCCATTTTCTTGAAGCGTGCATTTTACGTCAATTTTCCAGAGCTGCAGCGGATGACAAAGCGGAATCAATTCACCGGTTCGTTTGGCTCCCTGAATTCCTGCAATTTCAGCGACTGTTAGCACATCGCCTTTTTTTATCTGGTTCTGACGTATCAATTCAACAGTTTCTGGTTGAAGCCGGATAAAACCTCGGGCTACGGCTTCGCGTTCCTGATCAGGCTTTTGGCTTACGTCAACCATTTTTGCCTTTCCTTTTTCGTCGGTATGCGATAATATTCTCATGGGAATCTATTTTAGTTCCAAATTCCAAGTTCCAAATTCCAAGTTCCAAATTCCAAGTTGCAGCAAAACCTGAAACTTGAAATTCAATTCATCCTCCAATGTTATAAAACTCCCCCGATTGGTTGTAAGTTCCACTTCGGGGTTTATTTCCCAATGCTAAATCCAAAGCTACCTGATACCCCAATTCCCGGATATTGTAAGCCAAATCGCTGAATAAACAGGGTTTGATATCGCCATTCGCCAGTAACCTGACGCGGTTACATTTGCTGCAATTGCCACCCTCACCTCCTTCAACAGTCGAAAACTCTCCGGTTTTCAGGTTCATCTGGTGTATAAAACGTAGTTTTAATCCGCGGGTCGCGCAAAATTCTTTTAATCGCTGGGTTTCATTGTCGGGTTGCCCAATTAACACACAGTTTATTTTTATAGGTTCCAATCCAACTTTTTGAGCGGCTTCTATTCCTTCCAAAACCTGCGCCAGTTCCCCATTTCGGGTTATCTGGCAGTAGTTATCCGGATTTACGGTATCTAAACTGATGTTGATCCGGTTCAGTCCCGATTTTTTCAGATCAGCGGCAAATTTTGAAAGTAAAACGCCGTTGGTTGTCATCGACAGATCTTCCAAACCATCGATGGAGGCCAGCATTTCAACCAGATCAACAATGCCTTTCCGAACGAGAGGTTCGCCGCCAGTCAGCCGCACTTTGGTAATTCCGTTAGCGACAGCCATTCTCGTAAAATCGGCAATTTCTTCAAAGCTTAGAATAGCGGAATGATCGAGCAAACGAATGCCATCTTCAGGCATACAATAGGTGCAGCGCAGGTTGCAGCGGTCGGTTACCGAAATGCGCAGGTAGTTGATGGATCGGTTAAAGCGGTCGAACATGCACGAGCTCTCCTTTTTTGATTTCAGTTTTTCCTGCCGGAATGTTTATGAATCCAAATGCCTGATAATAGGCGTGAATATGCGCTGAGCCGTGGTAGTCAATCAGGCTAACCTCATTCTTTCTGGTTAACTGAACAGGCAAACATTCTTCACGATCCGATTTTTTCCTGCTGAAATCATGACTCATCGGCATCGGAAAGTGGATTTCTGGTTGAGAATAGTTCATCAGTTTCAGGAGAAATGGCAGCACAAAAACTTCGAATTGTATAAACGACGAAACCGGGTTTCCGGGCAAGCCGATGATGTATTTATTCCTCTTCGAGGCAAAAGTGGTGTGCTGTCCGGGTTTGATATTGATTTTGCTGAAATGAATTTCGAAACCCAAGTCCTTAATAATCTGAGGAACAAAATCGAAATCGCCCACCGAAACTCCTCCGGAGAGAATGGTCAAGTCATTTTCCTGAACCGATTCTTCGATGAATTGCCGGATCAGTTTCTTATCGTCGGGCACAATTCCGTATGACTTCGCAGGGAAACCATATTTGGTGGATTGAGCAAAAAGCTGTGACCCATTCGAATTTCGGATTTGCGATGAAGTTGGATTTCGGTCGGGATCGACCAGTTCCGAACCTGTTGAAATAATTCCGATTTGTGGGGTTTGATAAACTAACGGCGAAACGCAGCCAACTGTTGCAAGCATGGCAATATGTTGCGGCTTAAGCAATGTTCCTGCTGAAATTACCAGATTCTCTTTTTTTAAGTCTTCGCCCTTCAGACAAATGTTCGAATTCGTATGTTTCCCGGTGAAACGAACCTTCCCCACACCATTCTCCTTAGCATATTCCACCATAAACACCGTATCAGCTCCTTCCGGAACTTTGGCGCCAGTCATAATTTTTGAGCATTCTTTCGGCCCAATTACTTTGGTGGGAGGATATCCTGCTTGAATAATCTCGACGATGGAAAGTACATGCTCCAAATCTTCTTTACGACAAGCATACCCATCCATGGCCGATTTATTAAAAGGTGGCATATCAGCATCGGCAAATACATCTTTAGCCAAAATGCGCCCAGAGGCATGTGAAAGTCCGGTTCTTTCGGTTTTTATTAAGATTGCTTTGTTAAAGGCAATATTGAGGGCATATTCAAGAGATATCATTGATTTTCCATGTTTGATTAAAAGTGATTGATGCAGCATCAATGCTAAATTGTCCGCTATCAGAATATACAGTCGTATCAGCGAGTTTCTGCATTTCCTTGGCAGATTGTTTGATGTCTTCAAATTTATTCTGGATAAACAGATAGACCGACGGCTTAAGTATTTTACGCAAGGCAGCCGATTCGATGATGACTGGCTGTTCCGGCTCCAATTTTTCGGAAACCAGATTAAAGGCTTCTTTCAGATATTCGTCGGTTGTTTGAATGTAGAAAACCCTTTCGGCCCCAGCTTGCAGAAACAGTGAACTATCTTTGCCTGAAGTTGAATCGGTTTCCTGAAAAATGCGGTAATTATCAGTACTAACAAGGGAAACCAATCCACTGGTTGGCTTGTGAAAATGCGGCGTAATTTTGATGGCGGCTATTTTTTGAGCAACATTTTGGGCAATTATCCGGCGAATAAAACTTGTTTTACCAACGTTTTGTCCTGAGCCGGAAACCAAAAGAATATTCTTTGGAATTTGGTTCATACAATTGTCTTAAAAAATTATCTAAGGAAGGAGACATTTGCTGACGTCCGTAAATAAAGGGAAGTCATTCTCTCCTTTTCAATTCATTCCGCCACTGCGGAAATCGGGAGGCTGAAGTGTTTCCACTTACAACCCATCGGTTTTGGTGAGTAAACTTAGCCAGCAAAACTTGGAGTTTTAATAGATATGCAAATATAGAAATATCTTGATTTGAATTCCAAGTTTCAAGTTCCAAATTCCAAGAACAACGTGCAACTTGAAATTTGCAACTTGAAATTTGAAACTTGAGTTATTTTTTATAAAAATTCATCTGCTGCATGTAATCCCAGGTACGATAGGGAATAAAATGGCGGACATCTTTCCCGGCTTTGATTGAATCGCGAATGAAAGTAGATGAAATTTCCATGAGCGGGGCGTTCGCAATCTGCACACGCGGATATTTGGTTGCACTCTCCGGATTAAATCCCGGACGCGGATAAACGATAATGTCGTAGTTGTCCAGCAAAACATCTGAATTTTTCCAGCGGTGAATGCTTTCCAGATTGTCGGTTCCCATCAGGATAAAAAACTGGTGCGTTGGGTATTTTTCGCTCAGGTGTGCCAGCGTATCGATGGTGTACGAAGGTTTGGGCAAATTGAATTCCACTTTCGAAGCGCGAAAGCGAAGATCGTCTCCAATGGCGCGGTTTACTAATTCTAAACGCTGATAATCGTCCAGCAGCGTTTTTTTCTTTTTCAATGGATTTTGAGGACTCACTACAAACCAAAGTTGATCGATTTCGGTGTATTCGACCATGTAATTGGCGATGGCCATGTGCCCGACATGAATCGGATTGAACGAACCAAAGTAGAGCCCGGTTTTAATCATTTTGTTTCATTTATAAATTCCCGAATGCACTTTTCTGCATCCTCAAAAGCTTTTGCCAGATCGTCATTAACGATGATGCAGTCGAACTGGCTGGCAAAAGTTAATTCATAAGCAGCTTTTGCAATCCGTTTTTCAATTACTTCCGGAGCATCGGTTGAGCGGGAAACCAGCCGGTTGCGAAGTTCTTCAACCGAAGGTGGCTGTACAAAAACAGCCAATGCTTCGTCTCCGTAATATTTTTTAATGTTGCAACCGCCAACCACATCGACATCAAAAATGACATTTTTTCCGTTGTTCCAGATTCGCTCAACTTCTGATTTCAGTGTTCCGTAGTAGGTTCCGGCATAAACTTCTTCCCACTCCAAAAATTCGTTTTTGTCAATCTTACACCTGAATTCTTCCGGAGTCATGAAATAATAATCTTTTCCATCGGTTTCTGTATGGCGTATTCCTCTGCTGGTAGCCGATATAGAGAATTCGAGGTTTAAATTTTGTTCGAGCAAATGACGAACAATAGTCGTTTTACCTGCTCCTGAGGGTGCTGAAAATATAATGAGTTTTCCAAGCATAGAAAGTTTTCCAAGTTTAAGGTTCCAAATTTCAAGTTGGAACTTGTTCTATATTCGTTATTGAAAATTTGTGTTCTATTAGAGAACATTCAGTACTTGTTCCTTTATTTTTTCCAGATTGTCTTTCATCTGAACCACAATGCGCTGAAGGTTGCTTTCGTTGGCTTTTGAGCCGAGTGTATTGATTTCACGGCCAATTTCCTGAGCAATAAAACCCAGTTTGCGTCCGGATGGTTCGTCTTCTGCCATCGTTTCAGTGAAATAGCTGCAATGATTAGCCAGGCGAACTTTCTCTTCGTTGATGTCCAGCTTTTCCATGTAATAAATCAGTTCCTGCTCGAACCGGTTTTTGTCAACACTACCGTTCATCTGAAGCGTATCAAGACTTTCCTTGATTTTGGTTTTCACATTTTCCATGCGCTGGTTTTCAAAAGGCTCAACCTGAACCAGTAAATCCAGAATGTTGGCAATATTGGCGACAATATCAGCTTTAAGAGCCAGACCTTCCTGATCGCGGAAACGGTTGAGTTCGTCGAGCGTTTTTACCAGATTTTCACGAACCATCAGCCATTCCGATTCGTCGAGTTCGTCGTACACCATTTTAACGGTTTCAGGCAAACGCATGATGCTTTGCATGATTGACTGGTCAACCTCAAGACCGAGTTCTTTATGAATTGCTTTTAACTGCTTGAAATAGTCTTTAATGATTGCAGAGTTAATCCGGGATGTACTTTCAGTTCCCAAATTGTCGAGATAAAGCGCAAAATCAACTTTTCCACGGGTGAGCATCTCGGAGATTAGTCGGCGTATTTCAATGTCTTTTTCACGGTACATCGCCGGAATCCGGGTATTGATGTCGAGTTGTTTGCTGTTAAGCGACTTAATTTCGAGGGTAATTTTTTTATTTCCTACTTCGAATTCGGTTTTCCCGAATCCTGTCATTGATCTGATCATGTGTTATAATTTAAGCCGATAAAGATA
>JBBQMW010000163.1:0-8129 GCA_038329265.1 Bacteroidales bacterium
ACTCCTGAAATCAGTTTGGCGTAGTTCCAGAATACCGGGTTGAACTTATACGAAAGTCCTTCGATGGTGGTGCGGTAACCCTGTTTGTTGGTGTACTGAAAATCGTAACGTTTTGATCCGTCAGCATTTTGATTTTTAATGATTTTTCCGCTTTGTACCGAGCGTGGCAACAAAATTCCATCATCATCGTCAGAAAGCCCGGTAAAGATTTCATACGGACGACCATCGATGGTACCAATAAAAGCCACCCATTTGTCTTTTGAGTTCTGGAAACGAACTACATCTGCTTCCAGTTCGGTTGGACGTTTTGTCGGGAAAATACTGTCAACAACTTCTTCAACGTCATCTTCCTTTTTATTGGAGATCAGTACTCCGGAACGTGATCCGTCGCGATAAACTGTGACTCCCTTGCAGCCGCTTTTCCAGGCTTCGAAGTAAAGTTTGCCTACCAGTTCTTCATTGGCATCGGCCGGGAGATTGATGGTTACACTGATGGAATGGTCGACCCATTTCTGGATTTTACCCTGCATACGAACCTTGTTCATCCAGTCCACATCATTCGAAGTCGCTTTGAAGTAGGGTGATTTGGCGATCAGCGCATCCAGATCGGCTTCAGGATAATTTTTCTTCAACTCAAATCCGTTGACTTCCATCCACTCTTTGAATTTGTGGTGGAATACCACGTATTCTTCCCATGAATCTCCAAGTTCATCCACGAAATCAACTTTTACATTCTTATCGTTTGGATTTACTTTCCGGCGACGTTTATAAACTGGCATAAAAACCGGTTCAATTCCTGAAGTCGTTTGAGTCATCAAACTGGTGGTTCCGGTTGGAGCAATGGTGAGCAAAGCAATGTTACGACGTCCGTATTTGGTCATATCCTGGTACAATGCTTCGTCTTCAGCGCGGAGCCGTTTAATCATCGGATTATTCCGTTCGCGTTCGGTATTGTAAATGGCAAATGAACCGCGTTCTTTGGCCATATTTACCGACGAACGGTAAGCTTCCACAGCAACAGTTTTATGGATTTCTTCGCTGAAATCAGTAGCATCGTCGCTTCCGTAGCGCAGTCCCATTGCGGCAATCATATCACCTTCGGCAGTAATACCAACTCCGGTACGCCGACCTTCTTTTGCTTTGGTCTGAATTTTTAACCACATCGAACGTTCAATGTGTTTAATATCATCAGCTTCCGGATCTTCGTCAATTTTACTCAAAATGCCGTTGATCTTTTCCAATTCCAGATCAATGATGTCGTCCATCATGCGCTGGGCATATCCAACATGTTTCCTGAACAGTTCGAAATTAAATTTGGCCTGTGGAGTAAACGGATTTTCGACATACGAAAAAAGGTTTACTGCAATCAAACGACAGCTATCGTAGGGACACAACGGAATTTCGCCGCAAGGATTGGTCGATATAGTTTTATAGCCCAGATCGGCATAACAATCAGGAACCGATTCCTTGATAATTGTATCCCAGAATAAAATGCCCGGCTCAGCTGATTTCCATGCGTTGTGCACAATTTTTTTCCAGAGACCCTCTGCATCAATTTCTTTGGTGTATTTGGGGTGTTTGGCGTCAATCGGATATTGAGTCATGTATTTTTCACCGGCCTCAACGGTCCGCATAAAGTCGTCGTGTATTTTTACTGAAACGTTTGCACCGGTAACTTTGCCTTGTTCAAGTTTCGCATCGATGAACGATTCTGCATCGGGATGTTTGATTGAAACCGAAAGCATGAGCGCACCGCGGCGACCATCCTGCGCCACTTCGCGGGTTGAATTCGAATAGCGTTCCATAAAAGGAACAATACCCGTAGAGGTTAAAGCTGAATTTTTAACCGGTGATCCTTTAGGGCGAATGTGCGATAGATCGTGGCCAACTCCTCCGCGTCGTTTCATGAGTTGTACCTGTTCTTGATCAACTTTCAGGATTCCACCGTATGAATCAGAATTTCCTTCATTACCGATCACAAAACAGTTCGACAATGAGGCAATCTGGAAATCGTTTCCAATGCCGGTCATCGGACCGCCCTGAGGAACGATGTATTTAAAATCTTTCAGGAGAGCAAAAATCTCATCTTCGGTCATGGGATTTTCGTAATTCCTTTCAATTCGCGCAATTTCCGATGACAGGCGTCGGTGCATATCATCAGGAGTTTGTTCGTAGAGGAACCCATACGAATCCTTCAATGCATACTTGTTTACCCAGACCCTTGCAGCAAGGTCATCTCCCTTAAAGTATTTCAGCGAAGCCTCAAAAGCTTCATCCTGGGAGTAAGTGAGTTTCCCGGTTTGGGACTCAACTGCCACGTTCTTGAATGTCATAATCCGAAAATTTTTGTGCTTTAATAATAGATAATTGTTTGGAAACGTGAGAAAAATCAGACCCACGTATGATTGATTTTGTGGTATGCAAGATAAGACGAGCATTTAAAAAAATGAATACTTTTTTAAGATAAAATTTCGAAAGTTATCAACGAGGCAGTGTTAGTATATTTAATATCAAGACATTGATATTAAATCGAATCAAAATTGTTACCAGAAATGAAAATTTAAATTCAAAAAATTGAATTGTTCTTTTCAGGAAAAGAGCTGAACAAAAGCTGATTGTGGAAGATTATTGTTCGATTGGTGAAGATGAAAAAGAAATCAGGAATTGTTAAAAACTTTATCTAGAATTAACTGCGTAGCGCCAATGTTTTTGTTGGTAAATGTTATACAAATCTGCGAAATCAGAATTCTCTTTTCATCGTCATTGAGTAGCGAATTCAGAATCGCTTCCAGAGAGGGGAAATCCGCAACAGGAAAGGCAACTCCAAGTTTCACCAGAACGTTTGCTTCGTTGAATTTCCGGAAATTCGGGCCAAAAACAATCGGCATTCCAAAAATCGCAGCTTCGAGCGTATTATGTATTCCCACGCCAAAACCGCCGCCAATGTAAGCGAGGTCGGCATATTTATAGATTGATGACAATACTCCGATGGTATTAACAATCATCACCTGTTTGTTCACAACCGTGGTTTCAGTGGCTTCTGTATAACAAATAACCTGACTTTTCAACAGGTTTATTAACCGTTCGACATTGGCCGTCTTCGTTTCGTGTGGCGCAATAATGAATTTAACTTCAGGATGACTGTGAATGTATTGCACTAACAGTTCTTCATCGGGCTTCCATGTGCTTCCGGCAACAACCAAAATTTGGTTTCCCTTGAATTTTTCAACGACCGGAATACTTTTGCCGCTGCTGGCAATTTCGGCGACCCGATCGAACCGGGTATCACCAGCCTTGGTCACATTTTTAATTCCTATGGAACCGAGTAATTCAACTGACTTTTCATCCTGAACAAAAAAGTGTGAGAATCCTGAGAGCATTTGCCGATACCATTTTCCCAAGGGTGAGTTTTTAAAGAACAGTTGATCGTCGCGAAAGATGGCTGAAATCAGGTAAAGCGGAATGTTTTGATTTTTCAGTTCGTTGATGTAGTAAAACCAAAATTCGTATTTCACGAAGAACACTTTTTCAGGACGAATCAATTCGATCAGCTTTCGCGCATTCTTTCTGGTGTCGGCCGGCAAATAAAAAACACAATCGGCCAAATCGTAATTTTTTCGGATTTCGTATCCTGAAGGTGAGAAAAATGTCAGCAGAATCCGGAATTCGGGATGTTGTTTCTTTATCGCTTCAATGACCGGACGACCTTGTTCGAATTCGCCCAGCGAAGCGCAATGAACCCAGACAATAGGCTTGTCGTGCTTGATTTTCGTCTGAAGTGCGGCAAATGTTTGCCCCCTGCCGGTACTGATCTGCTTCGCTTTGATGTTGAAAGGAGCGGCCAGCTTAATCAGGATAGAATAGAGAAAAATGGAAATCGTATAGAGAAAATTCATTCAGCTTTTTTTGCCCGTTAAAAATAATGTTTTACTTCGGAATTGGCTCTTCGGAATTAAAGACTTGCCAAATATCCGGCATCCTTTTGTAAGTGAGGCTGCATCGATGCCTCAACTGCCAGTTGGTCGCAACGTTCGTTCTCCGGAACATTGGCGTGTCCCTTGACCCAAACAAATTTAACCCGATGCTTATGGTAAATCTTTATAAAGCGCATCCAAAGATCCTGATTCTTTTTCCCTTTGAACCTGATTTTTATCCAATTCCATATCCAGCCTTTTTCAACTGCATCAACCACATATTTCGAGTCAGAATAGATGGTCACCTGCGAGTTTTCAACTTTCAAAGCCTCCAGCCCTGCAATGGCAGCCAGCAACTCCATGCGGTTGTTGGTGGTCAGCTCAAATCCGTCCGACAATTCTTTTCGGAACTGACCGGAAAGGAGAACTACGCCGTAACCACCCGGGCCGGGGTTTCCGCGTGCTGCACCATCGGTATAGATTGTGATGTTCAAGTTAGTTGACAATGGTCATTTCATCAATAAGGTTCTGCGCTCCGGCCATTTTATCGATGATCCAAAGAACAAAACGGATGTCGACATTGATACATTTCTGTATTTCTTTCTCGTAAGCAATGTCGCCACTCATGGCTTCCCAATTCCCGTCAAAAGCAATTCCGATTAATTCACCCTTTCCATTGATAACCGGGCTTCCGGAGTTTCCTCCGGTAATATCGTTGTTGGTTATAAAACAAGTACGCAGACTTCCATCGGCATCGGCATACCGGCCAAAGTCTCTGGCAACGTATAACTCTTTCAGTTTGGCAGGCACATCAAATTCATCGTCGCCCGGAATTTCCTTTTCCAGATATCCTTTCAAAGTAGTGAAATAACTGTACTGAACTCCGTCGCGGGGAATATAATCGCCAACTGTACCGTAAGTTAACCGCATACTCGAATTCGCGTCAGGATAAAATAATTTATCGGATTCCATTTCCATCAAGCCGCCAACAAACAAATGATTTCCTTTATCGAGCATTTCGGTAGTTTTGCTTGTTTGGTCGCTAATTACTCCCAACATCCTGAAAATTTCGAGCGAAACCTGAAACAGCGGATCCTTTTGAAGAACCTTGGCTTTTGGAGTTTCAAAAAACTTAACCAGCCGTTCCTGGCTTCCAAAAATTGATTTGGCATACAATTCTTTGGTATATTTTTCGAAATCGTTACCGTATTTTGCTTTTACAGTTTTGAAAAATGGTGGATAATATTGCGGATCAACATTTTCCTGATAGATGCGAAACAGCGCTGCCGCCATTTTCTGATCGGTTTCAGAATCGTAGTCTTTAAAGAACTCTATTAAACCGCCTTTTACGCGTTGGCTGGCCAAACTTACCTTTTCCGAATTCAAATCCGACTTTAAGGCTTCGTAGAGTGGGCGGGTGCGGTATGCAAAATAGAAGATCTCCGGTCCGCGAATCATCGTTTCTATCATATACTCCGAAGCAATTTCATCAGCAGTTTCCTTGTATGCGCCCGAAATCAAACCAAGCGCCTCTCCATATTTAGCTTTACGCTGCACATCGGAGTCGACCCATTGGGTGAAACGGTCTTCCAATTGCCTTTTCTTTTCAAGTACATTCAGTTTCTTAAGTCCTTCGTTTTGCCCGATGCTGTATTTGTAATAGTTCGAGCTTTCGGCATATTTCGACGAATACATAATTCTTGCCTTTCTGGACGTACGCATGAAATCGTCCATGACGCGCTGCTTTTCGGCACGTACTTTAATTCGGATCGGGTTCGTCACATTCATGGTATAATCTATTCCGTACGATGTTTTGTATCGGTTGGTAGTTCCTGGATAGCCCAAAACCATTGCGAAATCGTCCATTTTATAGCCTTTCAGCGAAATCGGCAAATGATGTTTCGGTTTGTAGGGCACATTTTCGGTCGAATAAGCCGCCGGTTTTCCATCTTTTCCGCAGTAAATACGAAACATGCTGAAATCGGCTGTGTGACGAGGCCACATCCAGTTATCGGTGTCACCTCCAAATTTGCCCATCGATTGAGGTGGCGCCCCAACCAAACGTATATCGCGGAAGGTTTCGGTCACAAAAAGGTAATACCTGTTTTCGTTATACACGGACTGAACCTGTGAGTCGTAATGGGTGTCTTTAACTGCCTCCTTTTCGATTTTCGAGGCTATTTCACGTACTTTTTTGCTTCGCTCATCCGCAGTCATCTGTTCATTGACTTCAGGCAAAATCTTATCCGAAACATCTTCAAACCTGATCAGGAATGTGGCAGATTTCCCCGGATTCGACAGTTCTTCTTCCTTTGTTTTGGCCCAAAATCCATTTTTCAGGTAGTCATGGTCCACCGAACTATGCTCCTGAATTTCGTTGAATCCGCAGTGATGGTTGGTAAGCAAAAGTCCTTCGGATGATACCAGCTCGGCTGTGCATGAGCCCCTGTCGAGTGCAACTATTGCATCTTTCAGGCTCGAGTGATTAATACTGTATATGTCTTCCGCATTTAGTGAAAGTCCTTCCTTTTTCATTTGGTTGATATTCAACTTTTCAATCAAAGCTGGCAACCACATCCCCTCATCGGCCATCAATTTAGCAGGCAATAAAACCTGAATGAATGCGACAATTATTAAAAATCGTTTCATTATTAAGTTTGAAAAATATGATTATTGAAATTTTGAACGGCAAAGATATGGATATATGCTTAAAACTATTCGTAAGCTTCAGAATTGTTATCTTTGACGCGAAATTTTAATCAGAAGAATCATGGAAAGGAAAGTTAGGGTTCGGTTTGCGCCAAGTCCAACAGGCCCGTTGCACATGGGTGGAGTGCGGACCGCTTTATTCAATTATTTGTTTGCCCGAAAACACGGTGGCGATTTTTTATTGCGCATTGAAGATACTGACCAAAACCGGTTCGTGCCGGGAGCCGAAGAATACATCATCGAATCGTTGAAGTGGTGTGGACTGATTCCTGATGAAGGTGTTGGTTTTGGCGGAGACATGGGCCCATATCGCCAAAGCGAACGCAAACCGATGTACAAAAAATATGCTGATTCGCTGATTGAAAAAGGGTTTGCCTACTATGCTTTTGATACTGCCGAAGATTTGGACGAAATCAGGAAAGAAGCAGAAGCCAAAAAAGAGGTTTTCTCCTACGATTTACATACCCGCAACAACTTAATAAATTCGCTTACTCTTTATCCGGAAGAAGTTTCGATACGGTTGGAGCGAGGTGATCATTATGTGATACGCTTTAAAATGCCTGAAAACCGAGACATTGTTGAGGAAGATTTGATTCGTGGCCGGGTTTCTTTCAACACCAATCAGCTCGACGACAAAGTATTGTTTAAATCTGACGGAATGCCCACTTATCATTTGGCCAATGTTGTGGACGATTACCTGATGCAGATTACCCATGTGATACGCGGCGAAGAATGGTTGCCTTCGATGCCACTACATATATTATTATACGAATCGCTCGGAATCTCGGAAAACCGTCCGCGCTTTTCGCACCTTCCGCTGATTTTGAAACCTGAAGGAAAAGGGAAGCTCAGCAAACGCGATGGCGATAAAATGGGATTCCCCGTTTTTCCATTGCTTTGGAACAATCCTGAGACTGGAGAATCTTACCGGGGTTATCGCGAAGATGGTTATTTCCCTGAAGCCTTCATCAATATGCTGGCTCTTTTGGGATGGAACTCCGGTACCGAACAGGAATTCTTTTCGATGGACGAACTGATTGAAAGCTTTGACCTGAGCCGCGTAGTGAAATCGGGCGCCCGCTTCGATCCGGAGAAAGCCAAATGGTTTAACCGACATTATTTACAGCAGAAAACTCCCGCCGAGCTCTCTCAATTGTTTTTGCCCATCCTCAAAGAAAAAGGAATCACTCCGGACATGCAAAAACTCGAACAGATTGTTGGCATGATTCAGGAACGCTGCGAATTTGTTCAGGACATCTGGACTCAGGCACATTTCTTTTTTCAGGCTCCGGAAAGCTATGACGAAAAAACCGTAAAATCGAAATGGAAAACCGACACCGCAGAAAAGTTACAGGCAATTACGGAACTTTTTGAAACAGTCACTGAATGGAAAGCTGAATCAATTAAAGAAACCTTCTCGGCATTTATGACCTCCAAAGAATGGGGATTTGGCGCAGTTATGGTTCCCATCCGGCTGGCATTGGTTGGAGGAAGCAGTGGCCCCGA
>JBBQMW010000164.1:0-8076 GCA_038329265.1 Bacteroidales bacterium
GCCGTCAAAATAAAAAAGACGAGTAGAAGGAAAAACAAGTCCACCATCGGCGTCATGTCGATTCGTGGTGTTTTTACAGCTAATTTAATTTTTCCCATTATTTCTCAGTTTGTTTTTTCTTCAATGTCAATCGAAGCAAAAATGTAAATGTTACTTCAATGTTGAAGCAAATGTTTGAGTGACACTAAAACTAGCCTCATCCATTTTATAAGTTACCCCGTCGATCTGTGCTGAAAAGTAGTTGTAAGCAATGATAGCAAATGTTGAACCAGTAATACCAAATGCAGTATTAACAAGTGCTTCTGAAATACCATTTGCCAAAGCTAAAGAATCTGGAGCACCTGCAGTTGCTAATGCACCGAACGCACGAATCATACCAAGTACAGTTCCGATCAACCCAACAAGTACCGAGACCGAAGCAATTGTAGAAAGAATAATAAGGTTTTGAGATAGCACAGGTAATTCAAGAGCTGTAGCTTCTTCCAGGTCTTTCTGAAGTGCCAATACTTTTTGATCATTCATAAGTGTTTTGTCTGAATGAAGACTTCTGTAGCGATGCAAGCCCGCTTTCATAACATTGGCAATCGAACCTCTCTGTTTGTCGCACAATTGAGAAGCTTCTTCAATTTTGTTGTCGTTTAGTAATGTCTGCAAACTACGTACAAAGATGTTAAGGTTTCCCTTGCCACCAGCTACGTTCAACATGATCAACCGCTCAACAATAAAAGTCAAAAGGATGAGGTTGATTGCGATAAGGATTGGCACAATAAAGCCCCCTTTGTAAATGATTCCCAGATAATTACCAGGAAGTGGATGGCCAGCATTGTTGCCACCTTCGAAGTTAACAGGGCTACCCATAATTTGCGAATAAATTAGGTAACCAGCTACTGCACAAGCTATAATAACCAACAATACGAACGTCGATTTTAATGCTTCTTTTAAAGTTTGTCCTTTCATTTCAATTTTTATTAAAGTAAATTATAAAACAATAGTTTAATTTTTCAGGGAATAAAGAAAGTAATTATTTCCTTATTAATAAATGATTTTAAATTTTTCTATTCCTTAAGTTGCTTTTTTAACCAGTTCTTAATACTTTTCGAATTCTGAAAGTATTATTTCTTCTGAGCTGCGGCAATTGCTTTATTCAAATCCTGAATAGCTTTTGCAGCATCAAGGTCGGCAGGATCAAGCTTTTTAATCTCGGTATACAAATCGCGGGCAGCCACATAGTTTTTTTCTCTATATGCGATTAATGCCTGTGATTTAAGCGATTGAATCTGCCATTGTTTATTTGCCGGATCAAGTTCAAATAATTTGATATACCACGATTTAGCTGTATCGTATTCTTTCTTCTGAAGATAATAATATCCGAGGTAAGTATAGGCTTCCTGTAATTCCTTGGTATATTTCGTGGGTTCAGTTGCAGCTTTTGCAACCAACGCTTCAAATTTTGGTTGTGCCAAACCCAATTCGCTGGTAGGATCCAAGCTTGAAGCGGTTCTTGCACTATAAACATATGCCTGCATATTATCAGAATCAGCAGCAATGGCCTTACTGAAAATACTATCGGCATTTTGAAATTCTCCAAGCTGGTAATATGATTTTCCAATTAACATCAGGTCTTCTTTTTCTGCTTTTCCTTTACGTGCCTTCAGATTTAACCAATCAATGGCTTTATTGTACATGCGTGAATAATAATAGTTTGATGCGATCTCTGCTATAAGGCTCACATTGTTTGTATCCATAGCATAAGCTTTTTCGAATGCTTCAAAAGACTGAGCTAAAACTGCGGAATCTTTATTAGATACTTTATACAATATACGACTATAATACAGGAAATCTCTAGGTATTATACTTTCGTCGTCAGTGTTTTTAAAGAATTCTTCCATAAACATCTTACCTTTAATGAGTTCTGGCGGCTTTTTATCATAACAGCAATATCCGGCCAGGCGGTTCAGATAATTTCTGGATTTATCTACGGCTAAAATTTCTTCGATAGTTTCTAAAGCTGTTCCATAATCTTTAGACCGAAAAAGTGCTTTTGCATATTGGATTTTTGCAGGAGTGTTATTCCCAGACAAATCAAGAAATTTCCGAAAGTTCTTTTTGGCAAGATTGAATTGACCAGCCATTGTATACAACTCTCCAAGTTCGCGATAGACCGGTGCAAAAGTAGAATCGATATCGCGGGCTTCTTCCAGATAGGGACGTGCAGCATTTAAACTTCCGGCACGAATGTATATATTCCCAATTTTGATTTTTGGCAAAGGCGATTTTGGGTTCAGGCTTTGTGCTTTATTATAGCTTGCGAGAGCATTTTTTCCGTCATTTTTCTCCATATATAAATTACCCAATGTAAGATAAATTAAAGGATCATTCGGATCGATTGCTTTTGCTCTATTTAGATAATTTAAAGCTTTTCTATAGCGGATGATTTTTTCATTCAGCATTTGTGAATATCCAAGCTTTGTAAGTAACCGCGCATCTTTAGGGGTTAACGCTTTTTCTTTCAATGGTATTGATGCTTCAGCCTTGCTGAAGTGCTTGTCTGCGGCAATTGTGTCTGCCTTCAGAATTAAAATGACAGCACCAAGGCCAACTTCATTTAGCTTATTCAATGAGTCTTTCTGAAGCCCTTTCCGAAATAAACCATCGGCTTTGGAAATCATCTCTTTCATTGAATTTGACAAGGTGTCAGAATAGTAGTCTTTGATAATTGTTTCGCCGTAGTAATAATTTACATTGGCATTGCCAGGCTCAGACTTTAACAGTTCTTCGAATGCTTCGCCAGCATTTTCATATTGCTCACTCGCAACAAGATTTAATGCCGCATTTAGCTTCTGATCGAATGCCGAAATAACTGGTGCACCTTTTGATTTTTTGTTCTGGCTAAATCCTGTAAAAGTAAGTAGCAAGAAAAGTATTACAAATATCGGTTTCATCTTTATAAGTATTTAATTACAATAATAGTTTAATTTTTCTTAATCTCAACAAGTCTGATTGGCATCATTGCCGGTACCATTCCCATTTTCAAAATGATACGTTGACCGGCATCACCAGCCACAAATGAGGTAAACCCGGTTCCAAGCCCGGCAAAGGTTTCCCTGTTAATTGTATACACATTACGAATAAACGGATATTGCCTGTTCGCAATATAAGCAGGGTGTGGTGAATAAAAATCATCGCTTTCTGAATAGAGTTCAGGTGTAATTGAAACCACTTTAATTTTGCTCAAAAATGAATGACTGATGGAATCACGCGGGTCGCTGATCCAATTCACACTGATGATTCCAACTGCCTCAGGATGATTCTCAACAAAGTTTACAACTTCAGAATTTTTATTCACTGAATAACAATAGTTCGGCAATGAATCTGTTAGTCCAAATTTACTTACAATTGTCGATACATTATTCGATGCAGGACTGTCGAATACAACTTTAATGTTACTTAATTGTGAGTTGGGATTTATCTGCTTCCAACTCGAGGTTTTGCCTGTGAAAATATCTTTAATTGCGTTATACCTGATTAATGTATCGGGATTCGATTTATTCACAATAAAAGCAACCGCATCGTAGGCGATTTTTGTTGTTCTCGCTATGATCGATTTTCCTTTGAGATACTCTGTTTCATTTTCGCTTAATGCCCGGCTGGTAATAATAACTTTGACCGAGTCATCCAGAAATAATTTCAGAATACTATCCTCTGGCAAATAGAACGGTTTAACTTGAGCATCCTTATAAAGTGATTGGAAAGTAAAAAGTTCAGCTTCTGCCAACAATTGGTACGATTCATCAACAGCAATCTTAATATTTCCACGTGTAGGCGTCTCGTCAGTAAATTTCTTGGGGGTCATTGTACATGAATACAATAAAACAATTAACCAAATTAATTGTAAGCTGATTGTTGGTTTTAAATGTTTCATTTGTTGTCCTCCTATTTTTTAGTATTCCGGAAAAATACTACCCACACCTTAATTCTATACCGAAAATACTATCGTTTCAAAAATCATGCTAGAATAATTTCCCCAACCGAACATCTATTTATGGCCAAAGATTCTCTGAATAACAATGCAATCGGGTTTTATGAAGCGGAGAGAGAGGGATTCGAACCCTCGGTACCCTTTTGAGGTACACACGCTTTCCAGGCGTGCCAGATAAGCCACTCCTGCATCTCTCCAGACTAATTTGGCCTTTAATTTTCAGGGGCGCAAAGTAAGAAAAAAGCGATAGAAAAACTATTCGCTAATCTCACCTATTAAACTTTTATTCAGGTGTAATTTGATTTCTTCATGGTCTAACCCTTGACCGAGTAAGAACATGAGCTTGGTTATAGCAGCCTCGGTAGTCATGTCTTTTCCACTTACAACGCCAGCATCCAGAAGTTCAACGCTGGTTTCGTATTGTCCCATTCTTACCGCACCTCCCTGACATTGAGTAATATTCAGAAATATGATCTTTCTTTTGATCGCATTTTTTATCTGGCTGATCATCCAACGCGACGTGGGAATATTTCCGGCACCGAACGATTCCAAAACTACACCCTTTAGATTTGGAATGTTGAGTATGTTTTCGAACACCATTCGACCAATTCCGGGGAAAATCTTTAAAATGACTACATTTTCATCAAACTGAGTTCTAACCTTCAGGATTCCTTTATTGGAAAAACGGTGGATGTTTTCATGAGAATATTTAATTTCAACTCCGGCGTTGGCCAACGGTGGATAATTGGCTGAAGAAAATGCACTAAAATCATCGGCATGTCTTTTCGAGATACGGTTTCCTCTAAAAAGCCGTGAATTAAAATATACGCACACTTCAGGAACGATTGCCATTCCATTTTTTTTAGCGGCTGCAATCTGGATGGATGTGATCAGATTTTCCTTTCCATCGGTTCGGAGTATGCCGATGGGCAGTTGTGACCCTGTAAGAACTATGGGTTTGTCCAAATTTTCAAACATATAACTCAACGCCGATGCAGTATAAGCCATGGTGTCGGTTCCATGTAAAATAACAAATCCATCATATTTACTATAGTTTCGTTCGATTGTCTTGGCAATTTTCACCCAAATTGCGGGAGTCATGTTTGACGAATCGATTGGAGGATTGAATGTTACTACCTGAAGATTATAGCCCAAACGGTTAAGATCGGGGACTTCTTCCTGTATCTGATCGAATTTTACGGGAACCAGAATGCCGTTGGTGGTTTTCTGAACCATTCCAATGGTGCCTCCGGTGTAGATGATAAGAATCGATGACTTATTTTCCACTTGGTGATTGATTAGTTGGCTTATAAATACTTAAATACCAAAGAGATTTCGTGCATTCTCAGTGGTAATTTTTGCAATTTCACCCACTGTCATTTGGTGAAGATCGGCAATTTTTTGCGCAATATATATAAGGTATGAACTTTCGTTTCTTTTTCCGCGAAAAGGAATTGGAGTCAAATATGGGGAATCTGTTTCAAGGATCAGGTGAGATGGGTCTATCTGTTTGATAATCTGATCCAGACCACTCTTCTTAAATGTCACAATACCTCCGACTCCGATTTTAAATCCGATATCAGTAATCAGGTTCGCTTGCTCCATCGTCCCGGTAAAACTATGAAAAACTCCTTTCAAATTTTCGTCCTTTACTTCGAGCAAAACATTGTAAACCTCTTCGAACGAATCGCGTACATGAACCACAACCGGCAATTGATACTGTCGGGCAAGTTCAAGCTGAAAGCGAAAAGCATGTGTCTGTTCTTCAAGAAATGACTTATCCCAGTATAAATCGATTCCAATTTCTCCAATACCGTAAAATTTACGTTTTTTGAGCCAATAATCAACAACCTGCAGTTCTTCCTGATAATCGTGATTCACCGAAGTTGGATGCAATCCCATGAGCGGAATGCAAATGTGCGGATAGGTATCGACCAGATTTAAAAGATTTTTTACCGACGAGCTATCGATATTGGGAAGTATAATCTTCCTGACATCGTTCGAATACGCACGTTGAATAACTTCATCCAGATCGTGAATGAAGTCGGTTGAATAAATATGAGAATGAGTATCAATCAACATTTTCCGCAAAATTTGAGCAAAATAAGGGAAAATATAGGTCCTGAATATGAAGCGAATATTATTTTATTCGAAATTCTACGAAAAGCAGTCTGATTTTTATCTTTTCGGTAAAATGGGAATTTGAGGTTTTTCAAAAAAAAGCGTTCCGGGAAATGCATTTGCTTATCCACGGAACGCTATCCGAATTTTTCGAACCATTTATTATACGATGCCTTGAGCAAGCATAGCGTCGGCAACTTTTACAAAACCACCCACATTAGCACCCACTACATAATTCACTTTATTTCCTTTTTGACCATATTTCACGCAAGTTTCATGAATGTCTTTCATGATGCGGTGCAGGTATTTATCCACTTCTTCTTTGGGCCAGGTCATCCGGATTGAGTTTTGCGACATTTCAAGTCCCGAAACGGCAACACCTCCCGCATTTACAGCTTTACCCGGAGCATACGAAATGGCTTCGGTCAGGTATTCGGCTGCTTGAGCGGTACATCCCATATTCGAAGTTTCTGCTACAAGGAAGCATCCGTTCATCACCAAAGTTTTGGCATCTTCAAGATTAACTTCGTTTTCGCAGGCACATGGCATGGCAATGTCAACAGGGCATTCCCAAGGTTTTTTACCCAGAATAAATTTTGCGCCGAATTCAGTGGCATAAGGTTCAACGACATCGTTGTTCGATGCACGGAGTTCGAGTAGATAATCAACTTTGTCTCCATTAATACCATCGGCATCATAGATATAGCCATCCGGTCCTGAAATGGTAACAACTTTACCACCCAGTTCATTTATTTTCAGGATAGCTCCCCAGGCCACATTCCCAAAACCTGATACACTGAATGTCTTGCCTTCAATTCCCCTTCCGAGTTGGCTAAGCATATGCTGAACAAAGTAAACAGCTCCAAAACCGGTTGCTTCCGGACGAATTAAACTTCCGCCCCAACCAATTCCCTTACCGGTTAAAACTCCGGTAAACTCATTTTTGAGCCGTTTATATTGTCCGAACAAAAATCCGATTTCGCGGCCACCCACGCCAATGTCACCAGCAGGTACATCGGTGTTTGGACCAATATGGCGGTAGAGCTCCGTCATAAACGACTGGCAGAATCGCATAATTTCATTGTCCGACTTGCCTTTTGTGCTGAAATCAGATCCGCCCTTACCTCCACCCATTGGCAGAGTAGTCAGGCTATTCTTGAATGTTTGTTCAAATCCCAAAAATTTCAACACGCTCAAAGTGACAGTCGGGTGAAAACGTAGTCCGCCTTTGTATGGTCCGATTGACGAATTAAATTCGACACGATAACCACGGTTTACATGCACTTCGCCCCTATCATCGATCCATGGCACACGGAAAATGATGGTTCTTTCGGGTTCAACTATACGTTCCAGAATTTTTGCTTTCTGGTACCTGGGGTTTTTCTGATAAACATCCCATATCGATTCTATAACTTCCTGAACGGCCTGATGAAACTCGCGTTCGCCTGGTGTACGGGCTTTCAGAGCTTCCAAAAATTCGTTGATGTCTGCTTTCATCTTTATTTTGAATTTTTAAATGATAGCCAAAGTTATCACATTAGGAGGTATGATTCCCGAATACAGAAAAAACGAATACAACGATATGTTTCAGTATTACAGAGAGATATCAAAACCGAAATGAATGTTTAACAACATTGATTGACTTTCGTCAGTATTTCGGACGTCGATATTGGATCAGAATTGTGAAAAAGTCTTATTTACTGAATATCAGCACATAAATTGTTAGTTTGTCGGAGAAAAAGACTCAAAACAGATAAAGTCTTTGAAAAAAACCATCAAAAATTTTACTTTTCAATAAAAGCAGACCCTACGGTGTTATTTCGTAACTTCAGAAATACTTTTTCTGTGGTCGTGGAAACTTATTGTGGCTATCGTTAAATAACAATTAAGTGAGCAATACTAAATAATTTTTCATTTTCATTTTGCGTTAATTAAGAGAAATTGGGGATGAGTTTTTGTTTTTATACTTTTGCCCA
>JBBQMW010000165.1:0-8058 GCA_038329265.1 Bacteroidales bacterium
ATGATTGTCAGCTTATTGATTGATTGTAGTTCAGCAAAATATTGAGTCCTGTTTCAAGTCTGAATTCAGCAGTTTCAACACCAATTTCTTTCAGTGCAGCGCGAAATCCTTCATTCATCATTTGTCCCGCTCTCAAGGGGAAATCAATCAGGGCCGGATAGTTATCTTCATTTTCGGGATGTTGGTAAAATTCGAGGCAGGTTTCGAGTTGGGTTGACAGATATATTCTGCAGGCCATTGGTCTTGCCTCATAAGCCGAACACGAGCCATTGATGAGCAATGGGCAGGGAGATTTAAATTTGAGAACCTCCTCTTCGGTTAAAACGTCAGTTTTTGCAGATTTGGTAGTTACCCTTTCAGCCAGAGACAAAATTTCCTTATCATCGAAATTTAATTTAATCTTTTCGGACAAATAATGTAATTCGTATGAATTGGCAAAAACCGCCTGATGGCAACACCAATGACAACCATTAAAACAGGCAACACTTCTATTTTTCCTGTTCGCCAACGCAATAATTGATTCGTTTAGTCCATCGATGGCAGAATATAACGAGTCGATAGCCACAAACAATGTTTCGTTTGAAAGGTCTGGTATAATTGCAGTTTGGGCAAGCCGGTACCCATCGGCATAAAAAATTCGGTCGTTTTTGCTGAAGCGTTTGTTTTTGGTTATCATTTGCGTTTAATTTTTCCTGACAAAAATAATTCTACTTTTCAGGAAAGGATTAATTTAGACGTTTATTTTTCAGAAGTTAAAATTGCAAATTGTGAAATTATATATTGCTCTATTCCTGTTGATTACTGCAAATACAGCTTTTGCAAAATCGACTGATTATCTTCCTTTTCCGGCAAAAGACCTGATCAGACATACCTATTATTCGCTTTCGTACAACGAGAATTATGAACAGGCGAATTGGGTTTACTACACACTGACAGATAGTATGGTTCTGAATGGAACCGAGGAGCGAAGTAATAGTTTTAAAATGGATGGTTTGGTTACGACGGGATCTGCAAAATCATCGGATTATACCAAAACCGGTTACGATCGTGGGCATCTTTGTCCGGCAGCCGATATGGGATTTAACTTAAAAGCCATGCAGGAAAGCTTTCTGATGACGAATATTTCGCCTCAAAAGCCGGATTTTAACCGTGGAATATGGAAAGAACTTGAAACGGAGGTTCGTAAATGGGCGAAAAAAGAACACAAGATAATTGTGGTAACCGGTCCGGTCTTTAAAGATACAAAAGGAACAATCGGGAAAGAAGAAGTTTTGGTCCCGGGGTATTTTTTCAAAATCATTTATGATGCAACCGATGAACCAAAAATCATTGCTTTTTTGCTTCCAAACGAAAAAAGCGACCGCCCGATCACTGATTTTTCAGTGACAACTGATGAGGCTGAAAAACTGACCGGATTTGATTTTTTCTCCCAGCTTCCGGATTCTTTGGAAACAAAGATTGAAGCAAAAGTTGAACTTGCTGGTTGGTTTGAAGGTTTTGAACGTACAGAACCTGTTATTATTCAGGCAAAAGCAGAACCAAAGATTGCAGAATCAAATCTCAATTTCTACCTGGTATTGATTTCTGTGCTTTTAATTATAGTTATTTTAGTAATAATTTTAAGCAAAAAAAGGTCGCATTAAAGCCAATGTATTGGGAAGAAAAATAATTGGTAGTTAAATGAACAATTATAAGACTTGCGAAATGTCAAGCTAATTTTTTCGACAAAAAAGTTTCATGCTAAATTGAAAAAACTACTTTTGCACGATCTTTTCAATTTAGCAAATTATACAGATATTTAAAGATATGGAAAGCGAATCACTAATTCTCTTTTTTATAGTTGCACTCATCCTTGTTGGTGGAGCAATTATATTTTCAAGCCTTGTCGCGCCAAAATCATTTAATCCGGCAAAATCTGAGCCTTACGAATGCGGAATTCCAACTGAGGGACCTGCATGGATTCAGTTTAACGTGGGCTATTACCTTTTTGCAATTATTTATCTGATCTTCGATGTGGAAACAGTGTTTCTATTCCCTTGGGCAGTGGTCATGAAAACCATCGGAATGAGGGCGTTTATCGAAATCATAATTTTCTTTTTCATACTGGGTCTTGGCCTTTTGTATGCATGGAAAAAAGGAGCTTTGAAATGGGTATAATCAAATCAATGAAAGATGAAGATTTCAAGGATAGTGAATCTCTTGAACTCTTAAAAACGTCAGGTCATAATTTTTTCCTGACAACGATCGACGACCTTTTAAACTGGGGTCGCTCGAACTCGGTATGGCCCCTCACTTTTGCAACCAGCTGTTGCGGTATTGAAATGATGGCAGCCGGTGCATCGCGCCACGACTTTGCCCGTTTTGGGATTGAAGTATACCGTGCTTCACCACGTCAGGCTGATGTAATTGTTGTGGCTGGAACTATCGTTCACAAGATGGTACCAATTCTGAAGCGTCTTTACGATCAGATGCCCGACCCGAAATATGTGATTGCGATGGGTGCCTGTGCCGTTTCCGGAGGACCATTCTTTTACAATTCGTATTCGGTGGTTCGCGGAGTTGACCATGTAATTCCGGTTGACGTTTACATTCCCGGATGCCCGCCACGACCCGAAGCATTGCTTTACGGCGTGATGCAGCTTCAACGGAAAATTAAAGGCGAATCATTTACCAATCCTGCTGATCAGACCGACAGAATACTCTAATTTTCACATTTTATGCTGAATAAAGAAGAAATCTCAGAAATAATCAGGACTCTTGTTCCTGAAGCAGTGTTTCCTGAAGGAACTCAATTGCTGGAAGTTATTGTACCTGCTGAAAAAATTTTCCCGATTGCCGAACAATTAAAAACTGATTCCCGATTGGCATTTGATTACCTGATTAGTCAAACTGCTGTTGATTTCGTATCGAAATTTACTGTGGTATGTCACCTTGACTCCACTCAATTCAGGCATTTAATTGTTTTGAAAGCAGAATTGGTGGATCGTGAAAATCCTGCAATTGACAGTTTGACTGCTTTATACCCGACTGCTGAATTTTTTGAACGCGAAATTTTCGATTTGTTTGGAATCAGGTTCAACAACCATCCAAACCTGAAACGATTATTTTTAGAAGATAACTACGGATATCCACTCCGCAAAGATTTCCGCGACGAAGTAAATATCATTGAACGTTAAAACTCAAATGATGAGTGAAGAAATTATAAAAGATGTGATTGTAGGGGAAAATGAGGACTATATTATTAATATGGGTCCGCAACACCCTTCCACCCACGGAGTATTGAGGTTGGAGGTATGTCTGAAGGGTGAAACAGTGAAATATCTGATTCCACATATCGGATACATTCATCGTGGAATCGAGAAAATGTGTGAAGCAATCACCTACCCGCAAATTATTCACCTGACCGACCGGATGGATTACCTCTCGGCTCATATCAATAACGAAGCGGTTTGTATGGTTGTTGAAGATGCCATGCAGATTGAAGTTCCGGAGCGGGTTAAATATATCCGCACCATTCTCGACGAGTTAAACCGCATAGCATCACATCAGCTTTGGTGGTGTGCATTTGGGATGGATTTAGGCGCACT
Organism: Bacteroidales bacterium; assembly: GCA_038329265.1. Taxonomy (GTDB): domain Bacteria; phylum Bacteroidota; class Bacteroidia; order Bacteroidales; family Prolixibacteraceae; genus Aquipluma. The sequence continues at coordinate 3,588 of JBBQMW010000165.1, forward strand.
GACCAGTTTCTTCTATGGCCTGCGCGACCGTGAATATATTCTGGATATTTTCGAAGAATCGTTCGGATCGAGGTTGCTGCACAGTTTTGTCGCACCCGGTGGCTTGATGCACGATGTTCACCCTAATTTTCAGAAAAGAACCAAAGAGTTTATCAAATACTTTAAGACAAAACTTCCTGAATACGATCAGCTTCTTACCGGTAATATCATTTTCCAGAATCGTGCAAAAGGTATTGGTTTAATGAGCCGCGAAACTACTATTGGATATGGCGTTACCGGTCCTTCGGGACGTGGTTCAAACCTGGCCTGCGATGTTCGTAAAATTGCGCCTTACGGAGCTTACGATAAAGTTCAGTTCAACGAAATACTTGAAACTGGTTGCGATGTTTTTGCTCGCTATCAAGTAAGGATGGCCGAAATGTGGGAATCCATGAGCATCATCGAACAGTTGATTGACAATATTCCTGAAGGCGAATTTACTGCCAAGATGAAACCCATCATTAAACTTCCGGCCGGCGAATACTTCCGCAGAGTTGAAACTGCACGTGGAGAACTGTCTGTTTACGTAGTGAGTGATGGAAATAAATCGCCTTACCGAATGAAATTCCGGACACCAAACTTCAGTAACTTGTTTGTTATGAACGAAATTGCTTCCGGCTATAAAATCGCCGACCTGATTGCTATCAGCGGTTCGCTCGACCTTGTAATCCCTGATATTGACCGATAAATGAACACAAATATGTCATCAAACATCTACGATTTTTCGACACTTACCGGCTCTATTCACACCTGGTTAACAGGCATGATGTCGTCAGGTTGGGTCATTTTTACCGAAATGGTTCTCGTCGGATTGGTATTCCTTCTGATGTATGCGCTGCTTGGACTTTTTCTGGTTTACCTCGAACGTAAAGTTTGCGCCATCATGCAGAACCGTGTTGGACCAAACCGTGTTGGACCTTGGGGGCTTTTGCAAACCATCGCCGACTTGATTAAACTGTTGCTGAAAGAGTTAATTCCGATCCGCAAATCCGATCCGCTGCTTTTCAATCTGGCACCTTTTATTGTTATTATCTGTTCATTTCTGGCAATGGCTGCTTTGCCTTATGCCAAAGGACTTCAGGCTATCGATTTCAATATTGGTGTATTCTATGTGATGGCAGTTTCGTCGCTAAGCGTGGTAGGTATTTTATTGGCCGGGTGGTCGAGTAACAGCAAGTATTCGTTGATTGGTGCCATGCGAAGTGGAGCACAAATTGTGAGTTACGAACTTTCAGTTGGGCTTTCACTGCTTGCAATTGTTGTTTTTTCAGGAAGCATGCAGCTTTCAGTAATTATTGAAAGTCAGGCCAACGGATGGTGGATTTTTAAAGGACACATTCCTGCATTTATCGCATTCGTGGTATTCCTGATTGCCAGTACTGCCGAAATCAACCGTGGACCTTTCGATTTAGCCGAGGCCGAATCAGAATTGACTGCAGGTTTCCATACCGAATACTCAGGGATCAAATTCGCCTTTTTCTTTCTGGCCGAGTACATGAATATGTTTATTGTATCTGCTTTGGGTGCTACTGTATTTCTGGGCGGATGGATGCCATTTCATGTTGGAAACTGGGAAGGCTTTAACCAGATTATGGATTACATTCCTTCGGTGGTTTGGTTCTTCTCAAAAACCTTCTTTCTGATTCTGATCATCATGTGGTTTAAATGGACTTTTCCACGTCTGCGTATCGACCAGTTATTGACTTTGGAATGGAAATACCTGTTACCAATCAGTTTGTTCAACATTGTATTAATTGCCTTCATCGTATTGATGGGCTGGCATTTTTGAATTATAAATTATGAGTTGTGAATTATGAATTACTTTCAGAAAATAAATATACAAGAAGAGTTGTCTGTTTTAGACTTGAAACTTGAAACTTTGAACTTGAAACTTTGAACTCATGAATAGTATAGCACAATATTTTACCGACCTGTTTAAAGGACTTTCCACGTTATGGGCAGGTATGCGTATAACCGGGAAATACTTTTTCAGCCCAGGGGCCATTGTAACCCAGCAATATCCTGAAAACCGTGCAACCCTGAAAATGGAAGACCGGTTTAAGGGCGAAGTGATCATGCCTCACGACGAAAACAACCTGCATGCCTGCACTGGTTGCGGAATTTGTGAAATGAACTGTCCGAACGGTTCCATCGAAATTTTAACCGATCGTGTAGCCAATGCTGAAGGTAAATTGGAACGGGTAATCGACAAACACATTTACCATCTTTCGATGTGTACATTTTGTGAATTGTGCATAAAAACCTGCCCGTCGAATGCGCTGGCCTGGGGTCAGGAATTCGAGCATGCTGTATTTGACCGGAGTAAACTCACCAAGGTACTGAATCATCCCGGTTCGAAAATTAAAAAGGAGGCCAAGTAATGAATGTATTCATGTTTTATATGTTTTCAGGAATTATCCTGATTTGTTCGCTTCTGACGATCACCACCCGAAGAATATTAAGGGCAGCAGTTTATTTGCTATGCGTTCTGTTGGCTACCGCTGGTTTGTATTTCATGCTGAATTATCAGTTTATGGCTGCAGTTCAGCTCACTTTATATGCCGGAGGTATCGTGGTACTGATCATTTTCAGTATCCTGCTGACCCATCACATTTCGCATCGTTTCAAACATCCTGATTTAACTAAACTGCTGATGGGTCTTGGAGTTGCTACTGTTGGCAGCGGTTTGGTGATTGCAACGATTCTTTCTCACACTTTTCAGGCCGGAACTGCTCCGGAACTACCAGTAGATATGACTGAAATCGGAAATCAGTTGCTAAGCACCGGAAAAAACGGATACGTTTTGCCGTTTGAATTGATCAGTATTTTGTTACTGGCAGCAATGATTGCAGCAATTATAGTTGCTAAAAAGGAAAAAAATAAAAACTCAGAAATATGATTCAGGGAATTCCACTAGAACATTTTTTAATCGTTAGTACGATTATGTTTTTCATCGGAGTTTGTGGTTTCATTATTCGCCGCAATCTGATTACCATGTTGATGGCCATTGAGCTCATCCTGAATTCGGTCAACATTAATTTTGTGGTTTTCAACCGCTATTTGTATCCTGATCAATTGCAGGGACAATTCTTCTCCTTGTTTATTGTTGGTATTGCTGCTGCCGAGGCTTCGGTTGCAATTGCTCTGATCATCAATATTTACAGAAATATGAAGAATATTGATGTTGAGAACGTAAATGAAATGAAGTATTAGGAAAGTGTTCAGTCACAGTTTTCAGTTGCAAAAAAAGTCTGAAGATTAAGACTAATTAAAAAATAAGAAACACTGAATAAGAAATAAGGAACAACGAAGTAACTGTTTTACATTTCTTATTTCTTGTTCGATATTCGAGATTAAAAATTAAAAACATCAAATAATGACAGGATATACTTACACTGTTTTCATTATACTGATTCCACTGGTAATGTTTTTGGTTACCGGATTACTGGGAATGAAATGGAAACCAATCGTCTCCGGAATATTGGGTCGATGATGAGTTGAAGGACGTCTCGCGGGTGGCAGCTGCGCGAGAGGCCGCCGCTTGCGCGATGGACCATCTCGACGGCGACGTCGATGCCGCCCGGGGCCACGGCGACGTTCATCGCGTCGGCAAAGCGCCGGAAGATCTCGGCCATCTGCGGCGGCGAAGGCTCCGGGATGCGAATCTTGTAGGGGATGCGGCGCAGGTGCGCCTCTTCGAGCATCGACTTCGGCTCCAGGTTCGTGCTGAAGCAGATAGTCGAGCGGAACGGGAAGGTGATGCGTTCGCCGGTGACGAGCGTCATCGTGTCCTCGCCGCGCTCGAGGGAGGCGATCCAGCGATTGAGGAGTGCGTGCGGCGAGACCTGCTGGCGGCCGAAGTCGTCGATGGCGAGGAGGCCGCCGTGGGCCTTGAGGTGCGGTGGCGCCTGGTGGTAGCCGACGGCGGCGTCGTAAGCGAGGTCCAGGTCCTCGTGGCGCAGTTCGCCGCCGACGAAGACGAACGGCCGCCGGATGCGCACCCAGCGCTTATCGACCGTTGTGCTGGTCTCGTTTGCGTCATCGCCTTCGACCGCGACGTGCACGAGTTCGTCGTAGAGCTTGATGACGTGGCCGCTGACGAACACGCAGTAGGGCAGGAGGGTGACGCCGTAGATGGCCTCGCTGCAGAGTTCGAGGATCGTCGTCTTGCCGTTGCCGGGGGCGCCCCAGAGCATGGCGGGGCGGCCAGAGGTGAGCGCGAGGCAGACCTTGGCGACGACGTCCCGCGCGAGGACGAGCTGCTGCAGGGCGCGGGCGAGGCGCACCGGGTCCGGGGCGCCCACTTCGGCGTCGTATTCGAGGACGGTGAAGTAGTCCTGGATCGGGACAGGCACCGGCCCGACGTAGCGCCCACGCTGGAACGCGTGCTCCGCTTCGCGCATTCCGAGGTCCGTCAGGCGGTACTGCCACT
>JBBQMW010000166.1:0-7953 GCA_038329265.1 Bacteroidales bacterium
CTTTTGGGTTCAGTTTGAGGTAAATCTCATGCACGCCCATACAAGGATGATCCTCGCGAATCCTGTTAACCGGCATTAAAACCTGCTCTGGGAAAGTGGACTGAATAAATACACAAACAAACTTATCAGACAATATGTAATGAAGGGAAGTAACTTTGACTTATATGACAGTGAATATATCAAGCTAATTCTGAATAAGATAAACAGAAGGATAAGAGAAAAACTATATTTTCAAACCCCTTCTAAAATCCTTTTCGCTTCCTTGAATTGATTTGTCGCATTTGTAACTTGAATCTACGAACGAAATAATAGGTTGCCAAATTTCATGTATTGGTCAAAAATGTTAATTTTGTCCAAGAAAGTGTATTGAAATGATTGATCCGGAGAAAAACTTAATGATAGATTTTAAGGGAAAAGTAATGCAATTAATTGCAAAACACGATTCTCTTAAACAGGATAAGAGCCAGTTACAAGCGAAAATTGAAGATCTGGAAAAATCGATCAATCAACTGAATCAGAAAAAAAGTTTGCTTGAAAAGAAATACGAGAATTTGAAAATTGCAAAAATGCTGGTTGCATCAGATGATGAAAATAAGGATGCAAAAAGCAAAATACAAAAAATAGTGCGGGAAATTGATAAATGTATTGCTCTTTTAAATAAGTAATACACAGATAAATGACAAAGAAGCTTTCCATAAATTTTAAGATCGACGGACGAAATTATCCGTTGACAATTAATGAAGAGGATGAAGAGAAACACAGGAAAGCTGTCAAAATAATAAATGATATCGTTCTTCAGTACCGTCAAAAGTACGTTAATATTGATTCGCAGAATGTTTTGGCAATGACTGCGTTTCAATATGTTTTAAAATCGATTGAACTTGAAGAAAAGGTTGGTAATTCTGGCTTGTTTGATGATTTGAAGCAACTGGATGAAGATTTAGGCGATTATTTATCATTGGAGAAATAAATTTTATCATAAATTCAATAGCCCGCATTTTTTATTTAATTTCCGGAATTCGCAAGAATCCCCGTTTCTTGAATTAAAAATGCGGGCATTTTAATATAAACAAGTTTAATAATATAACAAATGGAGATTATATATGCCATATCTGGATTATTAGGAGGTGGAGTGCTCTCGTATTTTATGTGGGACAAAGCACTCAAGAGCAAAAAAAATAAAATAGTTGAAGAAGCCGAAGCTCAGGGCGAAGTGATTAAAAAGGATAAAATTCTGCAAGCCAAAGAGAAATTTCTTCAGCTGAAATCTGAACATGAAGAATTTATCAATGAAAAAAGCCTCAAGGTCAATAACTTCGAAGCTAAGTTGAAACAACGGGAAACTTCAATCGATCAACGTCGGAATGAACTGAACCGTGAAGTTAAGGATTTTGAAACTTCGAAACATGAAGTTGATATTATCCGCGATAACCTGACAATTCAACTAGAGATCCTGGAAAAGAAGGAAGCAGAAGTGGAGATTCTTCACCGGAAACATTTGGAAAAACTTGAAGTTTTATCAGGTCTTTCGGCTGAAGAAGCGAAAACACAGCTTGTTGAATCGTTGAAAAACGAAGCCAAAACCGAGGCAATGTCGTACATCAACGAGATCATGGAAGAAGCTAAACTATCGGCAAATAAAGAGGCAAAGAAAGTTGTTGTAAAGACTATACAGCGCGTTGCCACTGAAACGGCGATTGAAAATTCAGTGACTATTTTCCACATCGAAAGCGATGAGATCAAAGGACGCATCATTGGCCGTGAAGGTCGTAATATTCGTGCGTTGGAAGCTGCAACTGGTGTCGAAATTATTGTGGATGATACTCCGGAAGCCATTGTACTTTCAGGATTTGACCCGGTACGTCGTGAGATTGCCCGTTTGGCACTGCATCAACTGGTAACCGATGGTCGTATTCACCCGGCTCGCATCGAAGAAGTGGTGGAGAAAGTACGCAAACAAGTTGAAGAAGAAATTATTGAAACCGGAAAGCGTACTACTATTGATTTGGGCGTTCACGGTTTACATCCTGAATTGATTCGAATGATCGGTAAAATGAAATACCGCTCTTCATACGGGCAGAATTTGCTACAGCACTCACGCGAAGTTGCTAATCTTTGCGCTATTATGGCTACCGAGTTAGGATTGAATGCCAAAGCAGCTAAACGTGCCGGATTGTTACATGATATTGGTAAAGTGCCCGATGATGAGCCGGAATTACCACATGCTGTTTTAGGCATGAAGCTGGCTGAACGCTTCAAGGAAAAACCTGAAATCTGCAATGCGATTGGTGCTCACCACGACGAAGTTGAAATGACAACCTTGCTTGCTCCGATTGTTCAGGTTTGCGATGCCATTTCAGGAGCCCGGCCAGGTGCCCGCCGCGAAGTGGTCGAATCGTATATCAAGCGCCTGAAAACGCTCGAAGAACTGGCTCTTTCGTATCCAGGAGTATTGAAAACCTATGCTATTCAGGCCGGACGTGAATTACGCGTAATCGTTGGAAGCGACAAGATTGGAGACAAGGAATCAGAACAACTGTCGTTTGATATTGCCAAACGTATTCAGGACGAAATGACCTATCCTGGTCAGATTAAAGTGACTGTTATCCGCGAAATGCGTGCAATCAGTTACGCCAAATAGATTGTAAATCAAGATTCCAAGGTATAAAAAAGGCCAACTGTCGATCGACAATTGGCCTTTTTCTATGATACGGTTACCCGAACTTCAGGATTTAGATATCCCAGTTATGAATGCAGGGTATAAATGTCAGCAAAGTATCTCCACGCAGACCCAGACGAAGTGTTTCGAGCGGAATAATTTCGTTGGTTGCAATATTTCCGAGGTTCACATTGGGACCTAAAAGTTTAATGAACCAGACTTGCTGGTTTTTTAATGGTGCTTCCCAAAGGATATTGTCAGGATTGAGGGCTTTTTTAATTCCCAGTACAAGCTCAAAATTAGCCGATCCGTCATCGTTATAAATTCCCATATTGCCACTTTCGCGGGCTTCAGCAATAACTTTCCATGCCCCGGCCTGAAGTTCTGTTTTCATGAATGAAATCCACTTGTCGTTCGAGATTTCTTTCCCTTTCAGTTTAGTGCCTACTTCCGATAAAACCGTGTAATTCTTACTTAGATCAGAAATATATTTACATTTCAGGTCGTGATCCAGTTCCATGACACCATCAGAAACCTCGAGCATTTCCATTTCAAATTCGTCGAGATAGCGGCGGAATTCATCAATCATATTGCGGACAGCAAACGCTTCGAATAATGTTCCTCCAAAGTACGGAGTTAATCCGGCTGATTTATACAGACGGACTTTATCGAGCAGTTTATTTGTGATGATAGAGGTTCCAAATCCAAGTTTTATCAGGTCGCAATAGGGGGCAGAAATATCGCATAAATCCTCTGCTTCGCGTAGGCTTAACCCTTTGTCCATCACCATTGTCAATCCGCTTTTCCGGGGTTTTGCCGGTCGTTCAGGCATGTGTGGCAAACTAAAATTCATTGTTCTAAAGTTTCATTGATTGGTACTGAGAAACAAGCTTTTTAATTGATTCTATTTTTGAGGCTTCCGGATAAAATTCGAAGAGCTCATTTTGTTTGCTATAGTCAATCTTCAACGCTCTTTCAAAATGGCAGGCAGCTTCCAGTTCCTCGTTTTTATCGAGCAAATAGGCCGTTAACCTGTAATTCAGGAAAGCATTTGATTTATTAATTTTTGTGGCAGTTTTTAATACTTCAATAGCCCGATCGTTATCTTCCTGATCGTAAAACATTTCAGAATAAGAGAGCCAATTTTCGATACAATCTGGTTCAAGCATGGTAGCCATCTCAAATGCATCAATGGCTTCCTCGATTTCATTCAATTCGGCATGTACCTTGGCATTCATAGCCCAGAAATCTGAATTGTCTTCTTCCAGACTAATTGCTTTCTTGAAAAATCTCTGTGCCTCTGATAATTGACCTTCCGTCCACATGATTAGTCCTGAGCCATACCATGCACTTGCATTGGTATCATTGAGTTCAATAGCTTTTTTGTAATTAACTAAAGCTTCGCTGTACCGGTCTGTATTCAGATAGCATTCAGCAAGATAGCAATGTGCGTCGTCGTTACTCTGGTCGAGCAAAAGGTATTCCAGATAACATTCAATTGCTTCGTCAAACTGATTGTTATTAGCCAGCGCATTCGCTTTATTGAAATGTGCATGAAGGAATTCATCATTAATTACCAGTGCATAATCATAGGATTCAATCGCTTCTTCAAATTTACCCATTCGGTTGTAGGTAATTCCAATGTTATACCATACGGAATGATTGAATGGATCGATGTCGAGATATTTGTTGTAGAATTCAATACTGTTTTCGAATTGAGAATCTTTATCGAAATAATAACCCAATTCATAAAGTACAATCTCGTTATCGGGATTTGCCTTATAAGCTTTGGTAAGATATTTAATTGCTAAATGGGTTTCACCTTCCTGACCGAATGAAACTCCAATGTTGTAAAGCGTCTCATCCAATTCGTCAATAGGCATTTTTAGTGCAAATTCGTAGGCCTCAACGGCTTTACTTAAGTCGCCTTTTAGTGTAAGCGCAGCACCTTTGGTCAGATATAAATCAGGATTGTTTGTTTCAATTCGCTCGGCAAGGCTTACCGATTCAAGACATTCGTCAAGTTTGCCTTCATGCATCAAAACCTGAGCCTGTCTGATTTTAATAGAAATTGAAGAAGGGTGCATACGCAGTCCTGTCTCAACTGCTTTTTTTGCAAGCTTAATATTACCATCCTCCAAAAATTGGTCAACGATACCTTCCACTTCAAATACATCGAAATACTCTGAAGTATTGGACTTTACCATTTTTTCGAAACGAGCGGCAACTTCCCCAAAATCATCATCATCAATGTTATCTCTTGCTTCCTCGTTCATAGTTCTTCCTTTAAAAGTTTGCAAATTTAAGAATACTTTCCGATTAAAGTCATTTCGGCTGATGCTCTTTTCTAAACAAGTCGGCAACAGTTTTTACCGGATTGAAGGTTTCGATGGGAACTTCAACAAACATGGTGTTCCAGTCTGCCATCGATCCATTCCACAGTCCCGGTAATTCCTGAGCTTTCAACTCTTTTCCATCTTTGGATTTACGCGAAATAAATCCAGTTTTAGGGTCACTGAAATTTAATAAGTTATATTTTTTGCCTTCGTAATTTCGAACGGCACAAACTAAATCAACCGGATTAAAATGTGTCGCATTATTTGCAATCGCCGATTGCTCTGAATTTGTAAAATCGATTTGAGAGCTTTCAACAATCTGCAACGAAATTGTACCGTCGCTGTTCATGGCAAAAAACGGACCACCACCAGGCTCTCCCTGATTTTTTACCATTCCACAAACCCTGACCGGACGATTAAATTTATGTAGAAAATAGTGGTATAGCTCTTCCTTTTCGCTGTAATACTGATTGTTTGGTGGAGTAATGTTTAAAACATTTTCCAAAAAATTAGCTGCTTCGGCATAAAATGCACTTTCCAGCGAAGCCGGATGATGCTCTTTTAACATTCTTTGATAATGGAAAATCTGCTCCTGAAGATTGATCAGAATCGCTCCCAAAGCCTTTTTATAATCAATGGTAGGCTTTTTAAAATCATCTGGAACCACATTGTCAATGTTCTTGATAAAAATGATGTCTGCCTCCAGGTCGTTTAAATTCTCCAGTAAAGCACCATGACCGGCTGGCCTGAAGAGCAGGCTTCCGTCTTCATTTCTGAATGGCTCATTGTTGAGAGTCACAGCAACGGTATCTGTCGATGGTTTTTGCTGCGAAAAACTAATCTTGTATTTGACTCCAAACAGTTTTTCGTAAATAGGTTTTATTTCAGCCACATGCTTTTCAAAAGCTTGCTGATGCTCGGGTGAAACGGTAAAGTGAATATTTACAAACCCATAACTATTTTTTGAATAGCTTGCTCCTTCAACGAAATGTTCTTCCACAGGTGTTCGGTTTCCTTCAGGATAACGATGAAAATGAAGTAGTCCCTTTGGTAGATTTCCATAGTTAAGTCCAGTCTCAAAAAGAAACAATTCCAATATCGTTTGAAGAGGTATTTCTTTAAGTTCCTGATTGCCTTTGGATACAAGTCCTTTTAAGTCATCGTGAAAAGCAAACTGATCGATCTGATCGAAAAACGAAGAAACTTCACTATTTTTCAACACCTCTGAAGTTGAAATGCCTTTCTGGAAATCATCAAGTGCCGAAAATAGGGATTTGAACATTCTACTTGCTGCTCCGGATGCTGGAACAAATTTCTGAACCTCAAGACCGGTTGTGATTTTTTCGTCGAATGCGTTGGAGTACTTTAGTAATTCTGGCTCAGACAGTCTGATCAGCCCATGATAATTGCTGGCTGCTTCGGTTATTTGGAGGAATGGAAATCCATTCTTGAAATTTCCAATCTGTTGTTCTACAATCTCTAAACTACAGCCACTTGCGGTAATTTGACTAATATCTTCAGGTCTGAACATAGCCGTGGGTTATTGTTTTTTAAATTTAGAAATTAGCATTGAAGAAATTGGTCTCATTCTGTATTCAGAACAGAAAGTTTTAAACGAGTTTTTAACAATTTTTCAATAAACTTTTGTGGGTTAAATATATAATATTCAATGTTTTGATACTTAATGACAAATGAATTTTGTATTCTATTGAAAAAATGTTCTTGAATGCACGAAAAAATGACTGGTTTTTAAGTGCATTATTTTAAGTCACATCGATTTAAATTATTCGGCCTGATTCGATTTTGAACTACATTTGCTGCCCTTACAAATATTGATCTGATGAGCAATTTTTCATGGGGAAGTGAAAAGCGTTACAATGATTTTTCGGGATATTTTAAAGCAAAATTTAATGGACGAGTCCAGAAAATTTCGATTGACGCTGGTTTTACCTGTCCAAATCGCGATGGTTTGCGCGGAACCGGAGGATGCTCGTATTGCAACAATAAAACTTTTTCGCCAGCCTATTGCAATTTGGAAAAAAGTGTTTCCGATCAGTTGGATGAAGGCATCGAATTCTTTTCCAGAAAGTACACTTCGATGAAGTATCTTGCATATTTTCAGGCATATAGTAATACTTATGCTCCGCTCGAAAATCTGAAGAAGTTGTATGAAGAAGCCTTAACTCATTCGAAGGTTATTGGGCTGGTTATAGCCACACGACCCGATTGCCTGACAATTGAAACCCTGGATTACCTTCATGAATTAGCTCAAAAATATTATATTATGCTCGAATTCGGCCTAGAGTCGCATCTGAATTCAAGCCTTGAAAAGATGAACCGCGGCCACAGTTTTGAAGAATCGGTATGGGCACTGAAAGAAACTGCCCGAAGGAATATTCATTCTTGTGCTCATCTGATTTTGGGTTTGCCAGGCGAAATTGAAACGGACTGGCTTGATCAGGCAAAAATAATTTCACAATTACCTGTTGAAAATCTGAAACTTCACCAACTTCAAATTCACAAAGGAACCCGACTTTTTAAGGAGTTTCGGGATCATCGTGAGAATTTTCAACTATTTACAGTTGAATCCTATCTGGATTTGACGGTGAGATATCTTGAATTGCTGAACCCCAAAATCATTGTGGAGCGATTTGTGAGCGAAGCACCGGATGATTTGCTGGTAGCTCCACGGTGGGGATTGAAAAACTTTGAGTTCACAGCCAAGCTGGAAAAACTACTCGAAGAAAGAGATACCTGGCAAGGGCGGTTGTTTGTGGGGGAGTGACCTCACTTTTATTGAACTCGTGGCAACAGGCTACCAATAAATGTTGCTTCATTGGCCAACCTTTCTGCAAAAACTCCATATTTTGAAAAATGAAGGTGCTTGTACTCAGTTTTACTATTTTTACGATAAAGAATGCCAAGTGGATCTTCATATTTTTCTGGTTTCTTTATTAA
>JBBQMW010000167.1:0-7946 GCA_038329265.1 Bacteroidales bacterium
ATCAACATTGGGTAGTTGTTTTTTTACATGATAAGCACTAACAGGGCTAAGTTGACCGAATTTATTTGCGCTTGGTGCTGCAATTGGGCAGTTCGATTTTTTAATCAGTTCAAGAGCTATCGGGTTGTCGGGCATACGAATGCCAACTGTTTGAAGTCCTGAAGTAACAATATCGGGCACTATGTTGCTTTTGGGTAAAACAATGGTTAATGGTCCCGGCCAAAAATGTTTAGCCAAACGCATCACGTTTTCGGTTATTCCCGTTGCCAATCGGGTAAGGTCATCGAATGAAGCAATATGCACAATTAACGGGTCAAATGAAGGTCTTTCTTTTAATTCGAATATTTTAGCAACAGCAAAAGGGTTAAGTGCATTTGCACCTAACCCATATACGGTTTCAGTCGGGAAAGCAACTAAGCCCCCATTTTTAATGATTTGAGCAGCTTCTCTGATTGAGTTATTTGGCATTAACTAAATTATTATCCGCATCTTCCAACTCTTTTCTCTTTTTATCCTGAAAATCAATAATAGCTTTTTGAATTTTCGGGTTTGATAAGCCCATTATTATCACTACTTTGCTCATAATTTTCAATACTATTAAATGAATACTCATATTCGTAACTCATCGGGATAATCTCATTATATTCTTCAATGCTTGCATTCGACAAACAAGCATCAATAATGCGTTTACCTGTATGCAACAAATCATCTTTTAAATATTTTTGCAATTCGGTTTTAAAAAACTCACGTAGAATATCTGCTCCGGCATCGTAACCCTCAAAACCAACTTCAGGTTGATTGTAAACTTTTAAGAATCTCGAAGGTATTTTTGAACCTTCAATGGTCATATAATTTAATTCGTAACCCAACAGAGGGCAACGGGCAGGCTGATATTGATCGGTTTTTAGTCGGGCAGCACCTCTTCGCGTAAGATACTCGCGCATTAGTAGTTGAGGCTTAAACCCAACCTCCCAAACACCAATATTCTGGTTGGGAACCAACGTGAAAGTTGTACGTGGTGTATCAATTATTTGTTTGAGCATCATATTGGCATGTGGAACTCTTTTTCCTGTAGCAAATGGCCAATAAGAACCAACACCTTCGCTTTCCATCCCTCCCGAGCTAACTATACTTGGGTTGTTGTGTCCGCGCGGTGCTACCAATCTCCACAACCATGCTAAAGCTGGCGGCAGAACATGAAACAATCCAACAATTCCATACGACGGGTTTTCTTTTGTGCAAACAGGTGTACGTATCCCGAAACTTCTGATGTCCACCGAAACAGGTCTGTTAACTACATTGGGAACCGATTTTCTTGGTATTATAACCCTTGGGTTTGGACACGATTTTCCGGGTTCATCCTGAATATGATTCCATATTAAAGCAGTTGCTCCGGGTTGGGTTTCGATATTTAAAAATAATAGCGGCGATGATGGGTTAATCGTAGTCTTCTCTAATGAAGGGTCATCGCCATATTTTTTTACACTGTCAACACGAACAAACCAGGCATTTTCAGCGTCAATAATACGTAGTTTTCCATCTTTTTTCTGAACAGAAGGGTGACAAAAAGCCATATCGTCGGCTACCGAATTGAAAGAACAGAACCGGGGAATTGTAATAAACCTTTCTTCGGCAGATAATGAATTGCGTCCTAAAAGCACACGTCCGTCATACTCTCTGATAATGTGCTGGTGCATTTCGCTCTTCCCGCCACCACTGGCTCCTTCGTGCATAAAAGTGGTTAAATTGTCGTACGGACTGATGGATTGAACTGCCGAACAGTGTGCGATAATCCAATCTTCTTTTTCGGCCTGCGTAAGCATAACGCCATAAAGGCCTTTTTTTGCACTTGGACCTGGATATAAATTGTATGAATAAAGTTCGTGGATTGATTCGGTCCGGTTGTGAACTACAACTTGCTTACCGTCAAAATGAGTATGCCTGAAAACAGGTGCCACAAAAATTACCGATTTAAGTTCCGAATTTTCTTTCAAATCATCAACGGCAACCATCTCCTGTAACATGGACAAACCCAAAGCAAAAAAAGCAGCATTGGCAGGAGCAATCGCAATTCCGAGTGAACCAATATTTTCTCTTCCGGCAAAGTAAAAGAAAACGGCCAAATCCTGCTCTTTTAACCAATCGAAGGTTTCTGTTTGCAGTCCGGCAAATTCATAGCCATATTTTTCAATAAAGCGTTTTTTATCCGTTGGTTGGTTATCAGCAATTACCATAGTTCCGGGATCTCTGCGGCGCATGTATGCCTCGGTATAATTTGCCGAGATGCCATTTTTAACCCGCTGCACAATTGCTTCCGTAAAATTTCCTTTTCCGGGGACATCATATTTGACTTCAAACTCTACGTTTTCTTTTCCATTAGTAGCTGCATCAGCCAGTTCTTCGGTGGTATTAAATACTGTATAGCTTTTGCACCCGATTAATACTTCCGCAATATTCTCAGGAAGGATAATGTTCTTTTGTTTTAAAACAGTTAATAGATTTCCCATAGTTTAATCATTTTTTGAGATTATATATTTTGTTGTTTATAAAATATTGTCAAAAATTAGTGTATCCTCTTTTATTTCGTTTTTATATTGGTTACCGTGGCCGGTTAACAGATAAATAGGGGTACAGCATTTGTGCCACATTGAACATCAGAAGGATGGTCGCCAATAATAAATGATTGGTTCAAATCAATGTACCGTCTCTATCCAAAAAAATCGCAGGATATTTTGCCATTGCCTAAATTATTACAACAACAAATGTAATACTTATTACTTAATTAATGAAGTATTACTTAATTTGATAACAAAAATTTAAAAGTGTGGCGGCGATTGCACCCAAAGAATTTCGCTTATACCATCGAAGTAATTTATGGCATTGAATTGAGCCTTAGCATTAAAGTAAAAATTGTCGCCCGGCTTCAGAACAAAACTTTTACCGTCTAAATCGAACCGCACTTCGCCCGACAGGACATAAGAGAATATCTGTCCAAAGGCATTTGCAAAAAAACCATCAATGGCCGATGCCTTTGAAAACCTTACAAGGTAAGTGTCCATTTGCTTATTAGCATCGTGTTGCGATAGAAGATAGAACATCGTACCAGACTTGTTTTGGTCAATAAACTTGATGTCTGATTTATACACAACCGGATTATTTGCCAGCGAGTCATTTTCTCCAATTAGCTCACCAACAGTGGTGTGAAGTTTCTCGGCTATGGTTTTTAATGTTAAAATCGAAGGAAATGATTTAGCCTTTTCAATTTGCGAAAGAGCACTTGGACTTATGCCAATTTTTTCGGCTAATTCATTTAACTGCAGATTAAACTGCTCTCTTTTTTTCTTAATTCTTTCTCCTATTCTATTCATAGATTCAAAAGTAATAACCACAAATATATATTAATTAATGAAGTGTTACTTCATTTTTAAAATTAAGGGTGTACGACATTTTTCCCTTTTTGTACCTAAACTTGATTTTTGATCAGGATAGTTTGTGGTTTATAATTTTTCCCACTCACCCCCAAGCCCCGCAAGCAGGGCTTTTCCCCTCTCTACGAGTAAAGAGGGGCGAGGTAAGCGAAGCGCACCGGGGGTGAGTGAAAATGAAGGAAGGGAATTTTGTCGTACACCCAAAATTAACATTTACGATTTAATACATGAAAACTTAACGGGCGTTAAATGGGCTTGGGTGCGTCGGTAAGAAAACAGTACTTTTGCAAACTTAGGTTGTGTGTCGGTTGAAAATCCACCGTTCGCGCTAATTGATTTTTCATGGCATTGAACTTCCTTCGTACGCCTGCCAACCTCTAGCATGGAATTAAACTTCCAATTTTTAATTTACCCATACTATCTGTGTTAGAAACAAAAATTCAGGACTGCCTCTTTTCTATTTACTAAACTTACTTCCCGATTTTCTGTTCTTGTAACAACATTTAATAAACTATGGATTTCAAAACAGTTTCACTTTATCACCCTAAAATGGAGTACCGCCGCTTCGGAAAAACTAATAAAATGGTGAGCGTGATTACCTTAGGCGGTATGCGTTTTAAACATGGTTGGGACGAACCCCGCGAAGTAATTCCACAGGAAACGCTCGATCAATGCCGCGACACGGTTGAAAAAGCCCTGGCTCAGGGCATCAACCTCATCGAAACTGCCTACGGATACGGTAAAAGCGAACATGTTTATGGTCGGGTTTTGAACGAGGAACTGAAAATTAAACGGGACTCCTATTTCATCATGACTAAAGGCAGTCCACAAACTGCCGCCGAAACCCGAAATCTGGTTGCAAAACAGTTGAAAGCATTGAAGACCGACTATCTCGATTTTTATGGATGGCATGGGATAAACACCTTGGAACTGATGGAAATGGCATGTGCCGAAGGTGGTCCGGTTGAAGAGTTGCTGAAATTGAAAGAAGAGGGAATTATTAAACATGTCGGATTCAGTACCCATGCGCCATTGGACGTTATTCTAAAAGCCATTGAAACTAATTTGTTTGACTTTGTAAACCTGCACTATTATTATTTCTTCCAGCGGAATAAAGCGGCAATTGATTTAGCCGAAACGAAAGATATGGGTGTCTTTATCATTTCGCCAAACGACAAAGGTGGACAACTCTCGAAACCACCGCAAAAACTGGTTGAATTAACGGCACCTTTGCACCCGTTACAATGGAATGCCCGGTTTTGTCTCAGTCATGCGGCAATTCATACCTTAACTTTTGGACTTCCGGCTACCGTGCAATTTGAACATATCAACGGGATCTTCCCGGCTCCGGTACCTTTTTCTCCGGATGATGCCCGAATCAAACAACTGCTCGACGATCAAAAGCAACTCGATCCGTATTCGAACTTTGATGCATACCCGATGGAAAATGATCCTTCAGGATTAAATATTCCTGAAATATTAAGGTTCAGAATGCTATGGAAATGCTACGACATGAAAGACTTTGGGCTCTACCGTTACAATATGTTTCAGGAGAAGGGGCATTGGTTTCCGGGGAATTTTCCAACTGCGAGTAATCTAAAAAAGGTATATTTAAACAATATCCCGAAAAATATTCCGATAGTTAAACTCATTGAAGAAACTCACAGGGAATTGTATCGCCCAAAGCCAAAAAAAAGACTGGATAGAATTCTGAAATTACTTCGCAAATACAGTGCTATGCTTTTCTTCAGACTCAAAGTATGGCGCAAAAAATGAATAGCCTGAAGAATATTTGGAACAATTAGCTTCGTAAAACTTAGTGCTTTGGTGTCTTGGTGGCCTATTTTTTCGTTGCCACGAAGACTCAAAGTCTCGAATAAACATAAAAGAAAATCCTTAACTAAACAGCATTGATATCTGCTATCCGCCACGCTGGCGCGGCAATCCTTGCCGGGTATTGGTTTTTATTTCAATGAAAGTGGCACGAATTATACCAAATGCAAATAAATCAGTCCAAACTCATTTTGGTATAATACCGATGAATAGAAATGTTAAGGCCGATTGAGTGTGCGAAGATTGGACTGTTATATTTCTTCAATCGGTATTAGAAATTCGCGCCAGCAAAGGGGTTCGGAAACGCATCACCTGAAAAAAAATCAAAAAAGGTTGAGTTTCCTGACAAATGAATATTATGTCTGGAATTGGCTGTTAATGGGGTGTGGCGATTTCCGAATCGCGATTATAGTATATGCGGTTCGGAAACGCATCACCCGAAAGTTTTACGAAGGCCTGCCAATCAATCGCTGATTGCAGGCCTTCGAAATTCAATTTTATTAAATCATTTCAATTCATAACAATGCTATTTCCATATTCCCCCACCACGATTTCCATTATCCTTTTTTTCAGGAGGCGGAGCTGGTGCAGATGAACGCGGGCCTCCTGCCTGACTTGGACTACTCAGCAAAATCATCATGGTAGCCGCTGATGCAGCAATATATCCGGTCCGTTTAATGGCATCCTTACGGGAAATCTTTTTCGAAGCGAAATTCTCAATCTCTTGCTTAGCGATTTCTTCTACTTTATTTTTCATAACCTATCTTTTTAATGATTTATATGTATTTTGAACTACTCGTTTACCGGAATCTTAAACCGTTGAATCTTTCCGCCATCGTTCACCGACAATAAATAGATTGCCGATTTAATGTTCGGGGTTCGAATTGCATTCAGGCTTCCTTCTTCCAGTGTTTTTACCACAACAACTTTCCCCTGAATATCGTAAAGCGTGGCCACTGCCCGATTGCTGACGCTGCCATTAATCCGGATTTCGGTATTACGAACCGCATAGGCGCTTAATTTGTCAAGCAATGATCCCTGATCCAACTTGGTATTTAGATTTGATACGTGAAGACTGAAACGCTCAGAAGTACTTGAATTGGCTTCAACAGTAGTTGTGTACTTATTCGTCGAAAGCTCAGTAAAGGTATGACTTTGCTTATCTTCGAGGATGACCTGACAATTGGCAGACAAACTAAGGCTTTCAATCGAGAAAACGATCTCGCCACCGGTTTTACTTTCCACGCCCAATGAGATAATCATTGTTCCCAAACCTGTATCAGGCAATGCCTGAATGGCAAATGGAATTCCATTGTCTTCAACCAGTTTGGAATAAAGTACGAGGTCAGAACCTCCGCGAAGCAAACCTGCATCATAAGTTGGATCCAATCCTTTGGTCATGGCACTGTTAAAGGCAATGGTGGTTGAACTCTTTTGATTGTTCACTGAAGCCAGTAAATTAAGCGACGACCACATGCCTTTTGTAGACTTCAGTTCTAATCCGGGATTGTGTAGCTGCATTTCCGGAGAAAAACTTACCGATGAAGTCTTCATTTTCACCATAAAAGCCTGTCCTTGCTGAACATCGAAAGGTGCATCGGTTACTGCATTTGAAATAATTGTGTACTGTCCCCATACTCCATTGTTGTCATCCGAATTATGCCATACATAAACAGCACCAAAACTAGGATCAAGATTATCTTCATTGACCGTTAAGAAATTGTCTGAAGTATTGCTACCCTGATTAATTCCAATGGCCGAAGTATACGGGTTACCCACGCAATTCCAAAGTGCTGGTTCCAGACCGCCTGTAGTCTGTATTCCTGAATTCAGTGTTCCGGTAAACGTGACTGCACTGTTGGCAATGGTGCGCATCGAGAATCCTTTCCCGGGTTCCAAATTACCTGGAGTTGAATTGGTAAAATAATTGTTCCAGTCGTTGATCCCCGGATTGTAATCCATCATCCCCCTGAAAGCATCAGCAGCATTAACATCATCATATTTATCGGTTGGAACATTGGCGTTCGAACCAAGGAAACTGGAAATACTTTGTCCTGAAACCGGTGAAGCCACGATGTGCCAGGCGTCGGTGGTCATGTAACGATGAACTGAAGCAGAACCGGAAGATGAACCGGTGATCAGAGAACCTGTACCATTCGCATCAGATTCGATGATCAGTCCATTCTCAGGAATAATATCTGTATTCCCTGAAACGCTTAATTCTCCATCAACTGGAATTGTTAATGTCGCAGGTATATGAATGCGTAAATTTGAAGCATTGACCACAGGAATAAGTGCATCTCCTTCCCAAATTGAGGTATTTACTGGTGTTGCCCAGCTAAGACCTACCATTTGGGTCCATCCATACTTTATCGCGTAGACTCTTCCAACCCATGTATTTACAAAGTCGGCAACCTCGTATTTATTAGGTGATAGAAACAGTTCCAAACCTGGATTGGCCGCAATTTTACTGAATTGCTTGCCGTTCATATCGGCTTCACTGAAATCAATCCCTGCTTCACCACTGCCATTGCTTATTTTTCCACTGATTGTAACCAGCGTTTGATAGTTGGTAGAAAGCACCAATGCATTCGGTACATCCAATTCAATATTCAGCTTGGTTCCTGAAACAGAAAGAGCATTCACCGAACCCGAAACCGGGGTAGCAATCCAATTTGCAGCATT
>JBBQMW010000168.1:0-7933 GCA_038329265.1 Bacteroidales bacterium
TAAAGAAGAATTTCTCGAATTTAAGCGAATGTCACGAAACGAAGTTCGATGAAGTCAGTTATTCACCACCCATAGCACAGATTTACACGGATTAAGGTTTCTCTTTGTAATCTGTCTGTGATACACTACTTAAAAAACTTCTTACGCAGATTCAAATACTAACGTGCAATGGTTTCAAGGTGCCATAGCTTACTGTTTTCGTCGAGTAAGTAGGTATATAAACCGGAATTGTATAAATAGTCAAGCCTCTTCAAATTCAAGCGATTTACGCTCAACGACCAGAGCAACCAGATCGTTGATTTTAATCGCTATAAATATTTCAAATTCTTCGTGATCTATGATACAAAGTTACGAAAGAATGCGATTATCACGAATTGGATTGTGGGAGTTTTACGGACATTTATTCTTTTGCTTTGGATTAAAATAGATATACAATTGGTATAATCTGTTTTGAGCTGATCTTAAAAATAAGCTTTAATTGTTGTTTTCAAAAAAGCTTCGATGTCGGCAGGAGTTACATTGTATTTTGGATTTAACTGTTCAAATCCGCTATCGATATTGAACCGGGAGCCATCGGTTAATATGGCAAGCAGATTTTTAGTTGATAAAATGTGTTCAGAATATTTTAAAGATAAATCAATTAGTTTTCTGAAATCAATTCCTTGTTGAAGGATGGCGTAAATGTCATAATAATCACGAAAATTGCTTCTACGCAACATCACTTCCATCGTCATTGCGCCAATTGCTTCAGCATCGGCAAGCTTTATATTCCCTTTCAGGCTTATCGGAGAAGTAATCGGAGAAGATTTATCCGATGCGTAAAATGATATTTTTACACCTGAAACGACAAATTCTACATGATTAAAATCCCAAATATCCTGTTTCTCAATGTTTCCAATAGTCTTTAATTCTTTTTCAATGGCAACCCAATCAATTTCCTGCTTTTGCGCTTTTTGTGATTTCCAACTCATGAAATCCAAATCTTCGCTAAGCCGCGTGTCCAATTGCAGGGCAAGAGCCGTTCCTCCCACCAGGTAATAGGATTTAATACACTCCAGCGAGGCAATCTTGTCGAATAGCTTATTGGTATGAGGCGCCAGGGAAATCATGCGAGTTGTTTAATGTGTTTGCTAATCGTTGTTTTGATGTATTGGTCGGGATTTTTTATGTCAAAATACATCCAGGCAAGCAGCTTATTTAATCTATGGTAATAATCACCTTGAGTTATGATACGGTTTCGCCATACTTGTTTTATTTGTTTTGGAGGGTATAGGGTAAATAATATATTAATGTCTTCGATATCGAGGTATATCAAGGTTTTTTCGATTAAAATTTCATCAGGGATTTCCTGATTTATTTTAATCGACCAAAAGCTGTTTCGTTCGATCAACTTTTTGCTCAATATTTCTTTATTAATATTCATTATCCTGATTTCGTTGCTTTAATGTAAAGTTAGTGAAATATTTGTTTGGGACGAATTGCTTGAATTGGTTTCTCCATTGCTAGTGATGATTTGCCCCGATTGCTTCCAGGCACCTTATAACACTTCCACATTGCTCAGTATAATAATGCAGATCTATGATCCTATCCCTAAGCAAGTGTATATTTTAAGATTCACAACAATCGGTATGAATAATACTAATTGATTGTAGATGTATTCAATATTATCCAACATCTGTTTTCGAGAAGCAACTCTATGAAAATGAAATGATTTTCTGGAAAATCTAAAGAATTGGCTATAAGCTCCAGTATCCCATTTGACTAATCATATTGCGGTATAAGCCTTTAACATCAACCAGTATGCAACTTTCATTGGATAGGACTAGAAAATCAGCTTCGGTCATTTTTCTGTATTCGTGGTGGGCAACTGCAATCACGATGGCATCATATTTTCCATCAGGCATTGATTTTAATTGGATGTTGTATTCATGCTGCACTTCGTCTGCATCGGCATGCGGATCGACCAGATCAACATTGACTTTAAAGGATTGCAGCTCTCTGATGATGTCTGCTACCTTGGTGTTGCGCACATCGGCCACATTTTCTTTAAAGGTAAAACCCATTACCAGCACCCGCGATTCGCTGAGATGTTTATTGGCTTCCAGAATACGCTTTACGGTTTGTTTGGCAATGTATCCTCCCATGCTGTCATTTACAAAACGGCCGGCATCAATTACCTGCGTATGATAACCCAATTGTTTGGCTTTATGAGTCAGGTAATACGGATCAACGCCTATGCAATGGCCTCCAACCAGACCTGGATAAAAATTCAAAAAGTTCCATTTGGTTCCGGCAGCCTCAATAACATCGTACGTGTTGATTCCCATTCGGTTGAAGATAATGGATAACTCATTCATCAGGGCAATGTTAACATCACGCTGGGTATTTTCGATGATCTTCCCGGCTTCTGCCACTTTTATGCTTGGTGCACGGTGAACCCCTGCAGTTATAATCTGTTCGTAAACCTGCGCAACTACTTCCAACGACTCCGCATCACATCCGGAAACAATTTTCACAGTATTAGTCAATGTATGAACCTTGTCGCCCGGGTTAATACGCTCGGGTGAATAGCCCACTTTAAAATCTTTGTTATACTGAAGACCCGATTCCTGTTCGAGTACAGGAATACAATCTTCTTCCGTACAACCGGGATAAACTGTGGATTCATAAACAACATAGTCGCCTTTTTTCAGAACCTTTCCTACAGTGGTACTGGCACTTATAAGGGGTTTTAGATTGGGCTGATTGTATTCGTCGATAGGAGTCGGAACAGCAACTATGAAAAAGTTTGCTTCCCTAAGATCTTCCATGTGGGAAGTGAAAACAATATCTGTATTTTCAAATGCCTCAGCAGATAATTCCTTACAAGGGTCAATCGCATTTTTCATTTGCTGAACCCGTTTTTCGTTGATGTCGAATCCGATGACAGGCATCTTCTTTGCAAATTCAAGTGCTATAGGCAGTCCAACATAACCGAGACCGATCATGCCAATGATCTTCTTGTTAGAGATTTCATTCTTTTGCATAGGTTATATATGTTTTTTGTAATCACTTCGGTGTCTGTAGCCAGTTGCCATATTCAATTCTTCTGTCTTCTTGCGACAAAGTCTTTTTCGCAATAAACCCTTCAACTGACCAAATCCTTTATTTAGTTTCTCCCCATTTGGTCTTAATGTCTTTTAGAAATACTCTTCCAAAAACAACTCCTACACCAACGATTCCTCCCAGAAATAGCCAGATCGCAAGTATCATGGCTCTCTTTGGTTTCGATCTTTCGGCGGGGATCATGGCAGGTTCGAGGATGGTGAATACCGGTGTTTCTTCCTTGACCTGAATTTTAGCTTGCTCCAATTGTTTGGCCAATTCGTTATACACATTCATGGCGATGGTGTATTCGCTTTGTAGGCGTTCTTCTTCTGTGCGGGCCATTGCGCTCGATACGTTCTTGTTCTGATCTCGAAAGCGTGCCAATTGATCCTGTACATTCCTGAAATCTTTTTTCTTTGCCTCGTATCGCCCTTCAATAAAAGTTAACTTATCCGCAGCTTTTTCAATTTTAAAACGGGTAATGTATTTTTGAAGCAACTCACGTGCCTGGTCGGCCACTTGGGCCGATAGTGATGCTTCGGGAAAAGATGCTTTAAGGGTTAAGAAGCCTTGTTTGGCATCCAGATCTAAAGTAACTTTATCTTCAATCATTTTTCGGATCCCTTCTTGCTTTTTAGTCAGTCCAATGGGACCTTTATCTTGAGTCAGGATTGTCTTCTCACTATCGCCCTTTAGCGCAGAAAGAATTACACCGGGAAGTCCGATGGTATATTTCCCGATTAAACTCAGAATACCCGGTTTTTCGATGTTGGTATAATATTCATAAAGGCTAACCGGATGATTGACTTCGGTAAATGTAAAGGATGTATTCATCAGCTCTACTTGAAAAGGAACCGATTGAACAATTTGCGGATAAACCATCGGCGATAATGCATCGTTCGTATTGGCTACATCGAGATTGAAACCTGCCATAGCGGCTAAAGAAGATAGTCCGCCAAGTTTATTTGCTGATTGTGAGGTTTGCGGAACTATAGAGGTTGATGAAGTATATTCCTTAGGCGATAACATAGCAATCACTAACCCTACTGCTCCTGCAATTGCAATATATTTGAATATAGTTTTACGGCCATTCCAGATGACTTTGGCCAATTCGAGCAAATCGATTTCGTCATCAGTAACAGGATTCTGATTGATTTTTAGTTTTTCCGTCATAATTTATATTCTCTAGGATATATTTTTACTTTTTAAAACGCACTGCGTTGTAAGTGAAAGTCTTTTTTTAGGATTGATTGGGTTGTCTAAACTCTTCCACTATCAATTTTTCTAAATCAGCCTTATCATTTATTTAGTAAGAGTGATA
Organism: Bacteroidales bacterium; assembly: GCA_038329265.1. Lineage (GTDB taxonomy): Bacteria > Bacteroidota > Bacteroidia > Bacteroidales > Prolixibacteraceae > Aquipluma. Next base: position 4,409 of record JBBQMW010000168.1, read on the forward strand.
ACTGTGGCAAATGATACGGCAATAGAAGCCAGAACGCTTGCAAATGCCAGCCATTTCGCGCTATCGGTTGCCTTTTTCTCAGGTTTTTGAGGTACAATCACCAGGCTTCCAGGTTGAACATTGGGGTAATTGTGAACGATAAAACTTTTCGTGACTGCTGTTGAACCGTTGGGAAACTGCACATAGGTCTTCTTCTTAAAAGCATCGCTGGTAAAACCGCCTACTTTGTTGATATAATATTTGGCACTTTTTCCCGATTCGTAAACTATGGAGAAAGGGTTCTGAACACTTCCAGAAATTTTTACTGTTTGCATAAACTCAGGGATATTAACACGATCGCCATTGTTCAGAAAAAGGTCAGATTCGCTACCGGGGTTGCTTAAAATCTTGTTTAAATCGATGGCAACCTTTTCGCTGCCCAGTCCCGTTGAACTTCGCTGTAGCGTGGTTCCCAAAACAAATGCCTGCGGTGTAGTACCACCTGCCATTTTCACAAGGTCGGAGATCCGCTGCTTTTTATCGCTGATAGCATACGCACCGGCATAGGAAACTTCACCGGTAATAAAAGCTGTTTTTTCTATCCGGAAACCAGGAGCCCGGCGAACTGAAATCTGGTCAAAAGGTTGAAGCAAAAATCCGGCATCATTATTGGCTAATCCCAAATCACGCGACATCTTCAAGGTTTGTGTTCTTACCAGTTGGTCTGTTAATTTTGATGCTTCGTCATAGGATAGTCGGCGTGCTACTTCAATATATGCACTATCGGCACCTTCAGTAAAACCACCTGCAAGAAATATGGCAGTTCCTAAGGTTAGCTTGTTCGCCCAGTTAAATTTCCCGGGTGCAAGCACTTCTCCTTTTACCGTTATATACGATTGTTCCTTGAGGTCAAAATGCGATTTGATGAGAATCACATCTTCTTTAAACAGTTCTATATTTGATTTTTTATTGACAATTTCATCCACGCTAAATGAAATCGAAGATGTTGATAAGTCTGGATTATCGCGTGTTATAATTCCACGGTTTTGAAATGCGTCAGGGGTAATACTATCAGCTTTTAAAATCAAATCGTAAAGGCTTAATCCCTGATGCCACTCATAATCTCCTGGTCGGTAAACTGCTCCGGAAATTGTTACCCGGTTTTCGAAAACATCAGTAATTTGTTTATTTCTGATTTCATCTCCATTTACAAGTGGCGTAGATGCAAACTGATTGAATGCAATGTCGCTAATTTGAAATCCCTGTTGAGTCTTACGGTAGATTTGAATGGTAGACAGATAGGTATTTTCAGTAAACCCACCGGCAAAGCGAATCAGGTCACTCAGCATTTCCTCCTCTTTTAATTCAAAAAGTCCGGTTCTTTTAAAAACACCGTTTACTGAAACCCGTTTTTCTGCTGCGGGTATAAATATTATATCATTATCTTTTAGTAATATGTTTTCTGAAGGGTCTGCATTAACCAGAAATTTATAAATATCAATGGTTTTAATGGTTTTATTGTTGCGAATGATTTTAATATTTCTGAAAGATCCGATGCTATTTGGTCCACCCGAGAGATAAAGTCCGTTAAAAACAGTAGCAGTTACAGGTAACGTATAAGTTCCGGGAACTGCAACTTCTCCAACAAGATTAATTTGTATGGAGCGCAGCTGCCCCATATTTACCTGAGCAAAGGTTTGAGGGTTACCGCCACCCATATCGGAATAAATGGAAGTAAGTCGCTCTATGATCTTGTTTTCAGCATCCTGAAAAGTAGAACCGGCAATATAAATTGGACCTACATCAGGAATGATAATTTGTCCGTTGGTATTAACATTCAGTTGGTAATTGTTTTGTGAATTTCCCCAAATATTAATCAGAATCTGGTCGCCAATACCAATTTCATAATTTTTGGGAGTTTGAATATTTATCGATGGATTAAAAGTGAGATTTTTATTATTGAAAAGATAAGCACCAAAAATTTGACCGCCAGCATCATAACCAGCCTTGCGCTGTGAATTTTCAATATTCTGCTGTTCCTCAATTTCTTTCGAAGCTTTCTGAACGGTATCAGCTACTACATTACCACCGGGAGAAGTAGTGTTCCCCTCGCCAATTCTATTCTGAAATTCCTGAATTTGCTGTTCAGTTGCTCCTTTCTGACGTGCCAGATTTGCGGCATCCTGTGTTGAGAGACCCGCATCCTTCATGGCTTTTTGCGCTTTTTGTATTTCGGATTGAGGTAATGTTTTTACATCTACTGTTTTTACATCCTGCGCAATTGCAAAATTGCAGCCAATGAAAGCTATGCATAGCAACAAGATGAATTTAAATTTGAATTGCATATTTATGAAGTTTAAATTGTTTTTGATTTATCCTTTCAATTTTTGTGAAAGCATTGCCCCTCTTCGCCTAGCAGAGATTGATGATCATTAAGGTTACTGATTGTTATTGTGCTAAAATACCATACCTTATTTTTTCCGACATGGTTCAGGGATATTTCATCGTTTCTTGATCAGCTTTTTGTCTGTGCTGAATTCTATTTCTGAAACATAAACTAGTCCGATTTCCAAATCAGTAGAACTGGTTTATTGCTGTAGAATTGAATCATCTCTCCTTCATTCAATACAATGTATTGGATGCGTCTGCTAATGAAATGTTCAGCTTTTTCAACCAGCTTGTCAATGTAGGATTGATCTAAATGTTCCCCAATTAATGCCATATCAATGATTTCAGAATCTTTTCCAATCGCAAAATCTCCGATTAAGTATGCCGACTGAAGGTTTCCGATCTGACTGGTTATCTGTTCTATAATCTGGTCGATGCCAACTGTTTTTTTTAAAATGTTGTTGATTTCAGAGAAAAAAGGATAATTGGTATTGGCAAAATACATTTTTTTATTCCCTTTTACTTCAGAACTCAATAATCCAGCATTTTCTAGTTTTAGAAGTTCCAATCTGATCGAATTTGAAGATTCACCAAATTCGGCTTCCAAACCTCGTAAATGAGACACAGTCTGCTGGTTCAAAAAGAATTTGAGCAGTATCTTTAAGCGTGTTTTGGATGTTATTAAACTTTCGAGCATTTCGTTTATATATTGTGCTGGTTGATTTGTTTTAGGAAATCAGGAAAAATACAATTGTTTAATCTGATTTATAATTGAAGTAATTATACCATTTGCACAGCTTCGCTTGCTCAGTCACACTTTTATGTCTGAAAAACCAACTATCGATACTTACGACAACAAAGCGAAATAGTAAGTTATTTTTCGCTTAAGTATCGCAAGATCGTGATTGAGCACAAAAGTAGCTCAAAATAGCAGCCTGCCAAAGCATAACCAATTAAAAATTGATTTAATTTATGAAGTAGCCTGTTTCTTATATGAATGGTTGGATTTCTCCAATGAAGCGTATCCATCCGACCAAGTACTCCGTAAAATTACAGGTTAAAGCTTGAGGTTTTGTGGGAGCAGGTCACCCAATTTATTGGCGGGATAAGAAGGTATGACTTCCAGAACTTTTTTAAGCCACTTGTACGGATTGACAT
>JBBQMW010000169.1:0-7893 GCA_038329265.1 Bacteroidales bacterium
CCTGAAAAGGAGAGTTTCGTCGAAACCAAATAGAAATCGCCGCCCCAAGCACCCAGCGATTTAATTTCTCCTTTAAAATCGGCGAAATATTTCGATTTCACCGGAGTTTTTCCAAGCACATCAGCAACTAGTTTTTCATGCTGAATAATTAACCGGTTAAAATCATGCTGTTCCCTGCAAATTGCAAACGCATCGGTAAGTGCTGTCATTTCAGCAATCAAATTCTCCGGAACGGTCTTCTCATACAAAAACGAACTGACTTCATTGGCCGTCTTTTTCTTTTGTCCGGAATACACTAAAAACAACTGATCCGCAAACGGATAATCCAAACAGATTGGTTCAAATGGATGATTCCTGACATAGAAGATAGGTCCGTTAGCAGTAGCGCAGGCAATATCGAATCCGGAACCTTTAAAAACCATTTCGTTCAGGACAAACGGATCAATTTTGGCCCACTGCGAAAGCAAGCTTATCAGCGTGCTGCTACTCCCCAAACCCCATTCAGGATTGGCTTCCAAAGTCGTTTCGAAATGAGTTCCGGTTTTTGGTGAAAACTCCGGATTCAAACTTCTAATGGTTTTGTATATCCGACTAAGAGTTTCAGCCTTCTCCGGATGACTTGCTTTTATTACTGAAAAATCAGTTGGATTCAGTTCGCACGAAAACCAGACCCTTCCTTTGTAGAAAGCCTGCCACACCAATGATTCTGTAATATTCTGTTCGGAAACAGTAAGGCTTTGCCCAACTTTTAAGGGCAGTGCAATTGCCTTCGCCCCATGAAGAACCAAATATTCTCCGGTTAAAAGCAGTTTGCCATTGGCGCGATATGTTGATGAGAAAGACAAAATATAGTTGCGGTTTTGTGCAAACCTGACGAGGGTTTTGAATCCTGTCAGGTTTATGTAATGCGTTTAAAATTTTTCCAATACGCTTCAACCTTTGAAAACGACACAGTTTTATCCTGAAAATACTTCTGGATTTTAGCCCGACTTTTCTCCGGAATTTGTAATTGATTTAAAATATTGCTGAGGTGCATTTTCATGTGGCCTTGCTGAATACCGACCGAAACCAATGCTTTTACTGCACCGAAGTTGGATGCCAATCCGGCCACAGCCAAATACATCATCAATTCTTTTGCTGATGGATTATCCAGAATTTTCATGGACAATTTAGCCAATGGATGAACCGAAGTCACACCGCCAATCACACCAACAGCCAAAGCCAAATCGATGCTGAACCGGAATTTTCCATCCTGAATCAGAACATCGGTCAATCCAGAATACTGTCCGTTTCGCGAAGCAAATGCATGTCCGCAGGCTTCGATTGCCCGGAAATCGTTTCCGGTAGCCACTGCCAGCGCATCAATTCCGTTGAAAATCCCTTTGTTGTGCGTCACTGCCCGTGAAACATCGGCCTGCGAAATACGGATGGCCTGCTCAAATTTTCGGACAAACAACTCACATTCTTCTGCCGATTTCCCATCAAGAAGATCGGCAACCGGACATTCAACCCATGCATATACCCGACTTTCTGGAGTATAATTGGATAAAATAGCCATGATGATTTCACAATCTTTTTCTTCCCCAGAAAACTTTTCATCGCTTCTGAAATAATACTGAAGGCTTTTACCAAACTGTTCGAGGCACGAATTGATGAAGTTGGCGCCCATAGCATTGCAAGTTTCAAAACTGACATCCAATTGGAAATAGTTCTGTAAAATATCGGGTAATGATTTCAGTTCAATATTGGGAACGCCACCACCGCGCTCTTCCATTTTGGCTGTCAAAAAAGCACTTTCGGCCAGTAATTTCTCCTGTATTTCAGGAAAGAGCAACTGCAACTGCTCCGGATTTCCCTTCCAACTAAAATGAACCTGTCCTTTTTTTTCGGTGCCCAAAACTTCAGCATGAAAACCTCCTCGTTTGGCCCAAAACCCGGCAGCATTGCCCAAGGCGGCCACCACCGAACTTTCTTCGGAAACCAACGGGAAGAACAAATTTTTGCAATTCACAACAAAATTGGGTGCAATGGAAAAAGGAAAATGGAAAGAGGAAATTGGGTTTTCGCTCAGGTCATCGATGATTTTTTGTATGCATCCATCAGAGTTTTCAAAGCTGGCCAGCCAAATGCCCAGGTCTTCCTGAAAACCATATTTCTGAATTAACGCATCAATGCGCTTTTGCTTGTTGTACTTCGAAAATCCTTTCAGGATGGAGTCATCCATGATAATCGGGATTAATTTTCAAATAAGCTTTAGCCAGACTCAGTGTCTGAACCTGATTTTGAAGGAACTTTTCAAGCGATTCATAGCTTTCCGAAGCATGTTTCAACACAGCCGAAGCCATGCCAAAAACCGCTGGAATCTGGCTTTTGGAAGTCAGATAATATCCATCCAAGGCATTTTGAATTCCTCCTGAAATGATCAGCTGCCGACATGCAGGATTCGGATTTTCTTTCAGGATTTGATTCACGGAATCGACCATTTGGTTGGCTGATTGCCCTACAAATGCGAACGGTAAACTGGCATCGAGTTTTTGCTGATCGCCCCGCAACATTTCGAGTTTCGAAAAATTGGTACCACCGTAGGCGCCAAATTCGATGGCTTCGAGCGGAAGTTCCAACAATCGCCGCAAACTTTCGGGTCCAAAGCCCTGACCAACTTCCTTCACAATAATCTTTAACTGAACCTGATCGAGAAGCTGCCGAATGGTCTGTAATGGTGATTGTTTCAGCCGGTTACCTTCAGGCTGAAACCATTCCTGCATCGGATTGACATGAACAATCAACCCGTCGGCACGTAATTCACTGACCAAATTAACCACTGCCTGAATATTTTTTGATGCGAGTAATTCTTCAACTTGTGCAATACCCAGATTGGCCCAAAATGGCTGATCTCCAATTTCGTCCCTGAAATCAAAGTCTGCCCAATCGGTTTTATCATACAGCAATTTGCGGCACGAACCCAACCCCATTCCCATTCCAAATTCACGACAGGCACGGGCAATATTGCCATTAATTGTCTTCGCAACACCTGTTCCGCCAGTCATGCTCGAAACCCAGATGGGTGTGCGCATTGTTTTCCCCAGAAATTGGATGCTCAAATCTGTGTTTTCAGGATGAGCCGAAAGCATGGGTTCGTAGTTAAACCTAAGATCCTGTTCGGCCAGTTTAGTTTGCGATTCCAGGGCAAGTTTGATGTGTTCGAGTTTGCGATCGTTTCCCATTACTCCATTTGGTTTCCAATATAAATGTATCAGCCATTCTTTATAACAGTAATCCACGAATTATCAAATCCAATTTCATCGAGGATAAATTCCTTTGGCAACAAATCTGGTTTCTTTATTTTGATTAAAAAATGGTTCGTTGGAACAGATTCAAAAATTGTGAATTGTTGACCTCCAGACTGCCAAGTAAATTTTTGTTTGTCATCACGTTTTTGATAACCATACAAATTCTTCCCTTTCCATTTCCAGTAAAACAATTCAGGGTCATAACGAATTGTTTCAAACTCAAATATGACACTTTCAATTAAATCATATGAACGAATCAAGATAACAGTCCTCAAATTGTCATATAATTCTCGAATACTTGAAACTCGTGCATTCCAAATATTAAGTACTAACTCAATATGTTCATCGGGCAAATTTCCAGGTTGAACATTATAATCATAGGAATTTATAAGATCATTTCTTCCTGAGATTAGTCTAATTTTACTTACCTGGGATGGTCGTTTGTTTTTAATCGACTTTGCTCCCCATGCAGTATTTCCTAAAACTATATCGTCTAGACCAACATTTGAAGGTTTCCATTTTGCTTCAATTGATTTAGCAAATATCTGTTCCCACTCCTTTCCTTCAATATCTGTTGCTCCTCTTGTTGCCAAAGTATAAATAAGTTGTTCTCCTACATTAATAAGAAATTTGCTTGGGAAATTATTTAAGAGAAAAGGGGGTATAGATTTATTTACAGTTCTCAATTTCGGGAGTTTTCTTTCCATACTTCAATTTTCAGGTTATGACTTTTGTTGATGGAGAACTGCTATATTCGACTTCATATTCTCTTAAAACCGAAGTCATATCCAATGAGTTTGCAACAAACGGAAGTAATTTTAAGATAACTGCTTTTACTATATTTACTGGGACTGCATTTCCTGCTTGTTTCCTTGCTTGCCCATCAGTTACCACAATTTTATAACTGTCTGGAAATCCCTGTAAACGGAACATTTCCCTAGGAGTTAATCGTCTTTCACCGTTTACTAGTAAATAATTATATGAAGCTCCTGCACGTAAAGCACACGAATATGGATAAGAGCAGATATTTCCTGCTTTATTTTCATGCCAGATTGAAAGCGGATAGGCTGAATTGTGCTTGTCTTTGCGCTTTTGCACAATATAGTCAGATGCAAAATGCTTTTTATCAACCTTTTTTTCAAGTATTTGAGAAAGTGGTTTAAAGGGCCTGACAGGTGATGGATAACTAAACATTATAGGTTCTCTATGCCCAACAATGATTACACGTTCACGCTTTTGTGGGAGTCCGTAATCAAGCGCATTTAATACCGCAAATTGCACGTTATAACCTAATTCCTTTTCTAAAGTGTATATGATTGTCTTTAGTGTTTTACCACCGTTGTGGCCAACAAGTTGCTTTACATTTTCTAAAATAAAAGCTTTTGGCCTTTTATGTTTTATAATCCTTGCAATGTCGAAAAATAGAGTGCCACGAATGTCGTTAAAACCTTGCATTTGTCCAATAATGCTGAATGGCTGACATGGAAAACCAGCAAATAAAATGTCATGGTCAGGAATGTCCTTTTCGTCAACTTTGGTTATATCTCCTGCTGGTCTGTGTCCAAAATTTGCTTCATAGCTGTCTTGACAAAATGTGTCAATGTCGGACGAAAACACACAATTAGGAATAAGGTCATTTTCAATGCAAGCTTGATCCATTGCAGTCCTAAAGCCTCCAATTCCACAAAATAGATCTATAAATTTGATTTTCTCCATAGGATTCTCTCTAATTAAATACCAAATTTAAAGCTTTATGACTTCCAATCCATGCAATTCAAATGAAAAGATTCTACTTTTTTATCAACCTTGAATCTCCCTCCAATGCAAACTTGTAAATGACCATAATGAGAAACATACAGCTTTTTCAGTTATGATTCATTAGATGCCAATCAAACTTTATTCACTTCCAACTCTAGTTAACTTCGAACTTCTTATTCCTTCAGGATATTCCTTGAAATTACCATTCGGAGAATTTCGGAAGTTCCTTCACCAATTTGCAGTAAACGTTGATCGCGGTAAAAACGTTCGATGGGCCATTCGCGGTTTTTAAACAAGCCGGCACCACCCAGAATCTGAACCGCTTCGTCGGCCACTTCACGGGCAATTTCGGAGCAATAGAGTTTTGCCATGGCTGCTTGTTGGGCAAACGGATGATGGTTATCTTTCAGCCAGCAAGCGTTGTATAAGGTATTTCGGGCATTTTCAATTTTGACTGCCATATCGGCCAGTTTGAAAGCAATCACTTGAAATTCGCTGAGCGATTTGCCAAACTGTTTCCGGTGTTTCGAATATGCTTTTGCCATTTCGAAAGCTCCCTGTGCCAGTCCAAGTCCAATTGCCGCAATCGACAATCGGCCTGAATCAAGTGTTTTCAGCATAATTTTAAAACCATATCCGCGTTCGCCCAACTGGTTTTCGAGCGGAACACGGCAATTGTTAAAACATAATGTGCCGTTATCGGCAGCCCGCCAGACCAACTTGTTTTTCATGGTTTCGCGCGTAAAACCTTCGCGTTCTTTTTCAATCAGAATGGCTGTAAATTCTTTTCGTCCGTCCTTCTCGCCGGTTAAAGCTAAAGTGGTCATTCCGGACGAAATCTCAGAAGTCCCGTTGGTAATGTACTTTTTCGAGCCATTCACCATAAATTCGTTACCCGAAATTTGGGCAGTCGTTTCAATACCTTGCGCATCAGAACCGGCATTTTCTTCGGTTAGTCCAAAAGCCCAAAGCTTTTCGCCGGTACAAAATGCCGGAAGGAAGGTTTCTTTTTGCTTTTGCGTTCCAAATTCCACGATCGGACCAACGCCCAAAGAATTATGTGCAGCCAGAGTTGCCGCCATCGAACTGTCGACCCGCGCCATTTCTTCAATAGCAATAATGTATGAAAGGTAATCGCTGCCTTGTCCTCCGAATTCCACGGGAGCAGTCATCCCAAGTACGCCGATCTTGCCCATTTCGCGAACCAATTCAACCGGGAAAATCTCTTTCTCATCAAAATCATCAATCACTGGTTTCACAAAAGTCTCAGCAAAATGCCTTACTCTCTCCCTGATCTGGTGATGTTTTTCTTGTAATAATGCATTCATTCTATATAAAGTTCCAAGTTTCAAATTCCACGTTTCATGTTGTTACAGGATTCAAGATACAGGTTACGGGTTAAAACTCGCAACTTGTATCTCGCACCTCGTAACAGTTTTCTTCAAGTTCCACCATTAACTGCTTTTCAATCACAGAATTTCCTTCTTTTACATGCACCAACTTCACCCGGGCATTGACCGGACAAAGCACATGAATTTCAGTCTTCATCGACTCCAGCGTAAGCAATATCTGCCCTGCTTGAACTGCATCGCCATTGCTTATATTTAATTTCAATACCTTTCCAAACAAATCGGCACAAATAAGGTTCTGGAAAATCTTTACTGATGCCTGATGCTTGCGGTCAACTTTGGCCTGATTCACTACACTGTTACTTTTCAATTCAAATGTAAATCCGTGAGTATCAATCAAAGTATGCCCGTTATCTTCAATACAATGAAATATTTCAGTTTGTTCGTTGATTTTTATTTCAAGACTTTTATCTGTCAATCGTCCTCCTGAAACATGGTATTTTTGATCATTGATTCTCATGTATTGTCCATTTTCAGTAGTTTCTATCAGGCATTTATATTCTTTACCTTCAAGCGACACATTCAATTGGGGTGCCATTCGCCAAAACCCAATCTGATTCCAAACTGAATTCCCTAACGATTTGTTTTGCTGAAAATGAAAAATCAGATAGGCAATAATAAGTTTATTTTTGTTCAAAGCTACTCTTTTATTCTGAACTTGAGCGTTAATTGTCTCACTATTTTCATCCACAAATCGTGTGTGTATCTTGTTGTCCTGAAACGCTTTGCTATAGACCAATTCAGTTAAAAATAAAACATTGGTGTGAACTCCTGAAATAGAAATGTTCGAAAGAATGTCTTCCATTTTATCAATTGCCAATGCCCGGTTTTCACTCCAGACCACTATTTTTGCAAGCAGGGAATCGTAAAGGGGAGAAATTGTGATTCCTTCCGACACGAAAGTTTCAATCCTGACATTTTGCTCCTCAGGAACTTTCCATTGCACCAGTTTTCCTGCCGATGGAAGAAAGTTCCGTGTCGCATCTTCTGCACAAATCCTTACCTCTATGGCATGACCAACCATCTGAATATTTTTCTGATGGATAGGTAGTGGGTTTCCGGCAGCCACCAACAACTGCAAGGCAACAAGGTCGGTGTTGGTAATCATTTCTGTAACAGGATGTTCTACCTGTATACGGGTATTCATCTCCAAAAAATAAAATCTATTCTTCTCATCCACCAGAAATTCAATCGTGCCAGCGTTGTAATATTTTATGGATTGGGCAATTCTCACTGCTGCCGAAGTCAGTTCTGCCCTTAAGCGATCGTCAATGGAAGGCGATGGCGCTTCCTCAATCATCTTCTGAAATCGGCGCTGCATGGAACATTCGCGCTCATAAAAATGAATGATATTTCCCTCATGATCAGCCAAAAGCTGTACTTCAATGTGTCGGGCCCGAGGCAAATATTTTTCTACAAACAATTCACCATTTCCA
>JBBQMW010000170.1:0-7864 GCA_038329265.1 Bacteroidales bacterium
CAACTACAAAATTGCAAAACCTGAAACTATCACAGTCTTCGCCCTTTAATCGCGAAAACTTCTCATTTGCAATCTGCATGGGAATTACATTAATAATTGGTTGAAATGAATAGATTATTTCCGGCAATTCAATTTTCAAACTCTTTAAATCGTGTGGTAAATTTCGACCAATTGTGAATAGTTTAACGCCCTGTGCATCTATATCGTTGATGAGCGTAAAATCATTATCTCGTGCAATCTGGTCGTCAATCCAAATTCCGATATTCAGTTTATTAATTAATATTTCCTGAGGGCCATGCCTGAAAGCGCCGGTTGTCATGGCCGAAGCCGGTTGTTTTGCGCCTTCATGCCAAATCAGCATACTTTCAAAAGCTGATGCCAAACTACTGCCCCTTGCCAGAAAATAAGTTGACGAGTTTTTATCAAGCCAATCTGAATTCTCAATTGTTTCCTGCCATTGTGGAATCAAAACCTTTAACTCATCAAAGGTCTTGTTTAACGAATCTAAAATCTGTTCTTTCGAAAAATCCGGAGCAAAGGCGGAAGCCAGCAATTGTCCGGTCAGGATAATTGAAGTGTAGGTATTTACGGAAATACTGTTGTCGAAATCAACCGCGGTTAGCAGGCAAACATCCGATTTTTGGGCCAGCGCACTTTCGGCGCTGTTGGTTATTGAAATGATTTTTGCATTTGCAGCACGGCATTTTGCCAAAGCATTAACAATTTCAACACTCTTTCCACTTCGTGAAAGGAAAATTACAGCCGAATTTTCAGGAATATTTGTGAAATGAAGAAATTCGGAAGAATCACAGAGCAAAGCTGGAATTCCAAACTCATTGAAGGTTGCCTGAATGGCCAAACCTGCATTCCAGCTGGCGCCTATTCCTGAAATGTAAAGTCGGCTTGTTGAACGAATTAATTGAATGGCTTTTTCAATTTCAGGAAATCCGGTAGAAAAAGTGTATGCCAGCGATTTAGAAAGTTGTTCGGGTTGTTTGGTGATATCTTGAATATACTTTGTCATATTATTTTTAATTTTAGTGTATGTGTCCTAAATTTCAATTGCCCATTTCTTTATCGAATGACGTTAAGGCTTGATTTGGTTGATGTACCAGCGATGAAAGTTAAGTACATCGCTTTCTGATGGTGCCATTTTCGCTGACGTGTATTTTTCTGACCGGATACCACGCTGATTGTTTTCGCAAAGTACAAAATCCTGACCACCAGTAATCTTCCAGAATTCGGTCAATCTTTCATGGTCATAATTAACACCTTCCACTGCATTTTCCGAAACCAACCACATCAAATCGACTGTGGTGTGCAATGCATCAATTGGGGTAATTCGCATGGTCCAGGTGTAATCGCTTACACAGTCCATAAACAAGTTCGGGTAGCTTAATAACCCGATAACTCCATTGTCATAATCCACGAGGTCGCCCATTAATGGTGCTACTTTCCGTCCATCAATACTGTAACTTTCAACTCCCAGGCGCAACGGATAGCGAATTATATAACTTCCGGAATCAACTGTTGCATCTTTCAAATCTACCGCAAGTCCTTTCGCTTTCCAGACTTCCATTTTTTCAGATGAAATTTCTTCTCTTTCTTCCACCAGATTTGCCCCAACAACGGCAGAGCAATATTCGGGGTGTGCAGGTCCGCAGTGATAGCACTCTCTGAAATTCTCCACAACCAGTTTCCAGTTGGCCTCCAGTTCATACCGTTCATGGTGGGCTACCTTTGCGTCATTAATTCGGAGTGGTTTCATATAGGCTGCCAGGCTTTTAGCTTCCTTCTCAAATGATGGCGGATTTTCGGCCAGACAGATGAAAATAAAACCTTCAACAAGTTTAACGTTTACCGGATGTAATCCATTTTCAGATTTATCGAAATCATCCTCCATCATTCGTGCACTTTTCAGGCTTCCATTTTTGGCATAAACCCAGTTGTGGTAAGGACAAACCAGATTAGGTTCGTTGCCCGATTCTTCGGTGCAAATCACCGAACCCCGATGCCGACAGGTATTGTGATGTGCATAAACTTCACCTTCATCACCTCGGATAATAATAATGGGTTCGTGAATTACATTGTAGGTAATGTAGTCGCCAGGATTAGGGATTTCGCAGGTGAACCCGGCAAAAAGCCAATGTTGTTTCCAGATGGCATTTTTATCAACATCAAAAACTTCAGGGTTCAGGTAAAATTCCCGGTCGAGGCTCCAGCCTTCGCGATATCTCGATAAAATGTTTTCTATTGTACTCATTTATATGAATTTAAAAGTGAATAACTATCATCATTTTAAAATTTATATTTTTTGATTGTCATTTTCCAAAATGGCTTCCAACAATTCTTCGAGAACCGAAGTACAGCTTTCGCAACCAGTTCCGGCACGGGTATGAAGCTGAATCTGTTCAAGGCGGGCAATCTGGTACTTCCGGACTGCCGATAAAATAGTACCTTTTGAAATTCCTTCACAAAGACAGATTTTTGTTTCATCAGGCCACTGAAGTATGCTTCCGGCTGATTTCGAATTACTTCCGTTAATAAGACTTTCAGGATTTGGGTTTAGAACGGTTTTGTTTCTGTATTGCTGAAGTAATACGGAAAATTCTGACGTTTCACCGATCAGAATACCTCCCAAAAGGTATTTCCCATCGGCACTAATATTAATTCGTTTGTAAATACCTGCCTGACGGTCAATTGAAGTTACAACTCTGGTTTGGTCATTATCAATGAGTGAGTTGCCAAAACAAACCATTTTAACTTCAGGAAATTTGATTCTGGTAAAAAGTTCTTCGCCTAAAAAGGCTTTGAAAATACCTCCCAAACGGGCAGCTAAAACTTCAGCCATTTCGAAGCAAGGCAGAGCAAGACCCCAGTTCCGTCCATACGAATTTACACATTCGCCAATGGCATAAATGTTTGCGTCGCTGGTCAGACCAAAATTATTGACCAGAACCCCACCAGTATCAGCAGTCTCAATTCCGGATGCTTTGGCTAACTGGTCAGAAGGTATGATTCCGGCAATAAATACAAGCATTTTTGCCTTTAAAGAAGTGCCATCCGATAGTTCAATACTTTCAACATTTTCGTTTCCTGAAATGGCAACAATAGTTTTGTTGAGCAGAATACGCAATCCAACAGATTCAATGGTTTTAGTCAGGATTTCTGCCCCTTTTGAATCCAGTTGTTTGTGCATAATATGCGGATTTTTTTCGACCACAGTAACCTCAAGGCCTTCACCCAGCAGGGTTCTTGCAGCTTCAAGTCCTAAAATACCTCCCCCGATTACCACCGCATTCCCGGTTTGTTTTGAATGTTTTTTAATCGCATCCAAATCATTCAGGCTTCGGTAAACAAAAACTCCCTTAAGTTCAGTCCCTTTTATGGTTGGTACAAAAGGCTTTGAACCTGTTGCCAAAATTAGCTTGTCAAATTTTTCAACGGTACCTTTACTTGTTTTTATCCATTTTTCAGAACGGTTAATTTCGGTAACTTTTTCGCCTGTGTGTAAAACAATTCCATTGTTTTGATACCACGAAAGAGGCGCCAATAAAAGATTATCGGGGTTTGCATCGTTAAAATACCGGGTCAGGTTTACGCGGTCATAAGCAGGATAATTATCCTCGCCGTAAACAACCAAATCGAATCGCCTGTTGACGCCATATTTCAGATATTTTTCGCAAAACTTAAATCCGCTCATTCCGTTTCCAACGAGTATAAGCTTTTGTTTACCTGGTTTTACTACTGCAATCTGCTTCATAATTTTACATTTAGGCAAAATCAGGATTTTTATAGAAAAGGCTCACCGCTCCGAAAATGGCGATGTCTTTGAGGACAGAAGGTTTTACGATTACTTTTTCCTGATGGTCGAAGTAAAATTTTTTCATTGCAGCTTCCATGCCCGATTTATACCATTCAAACGATTTACTCACCGAACCTCCAATAATAATTATTTGCGGATCAAGCACATAGCATATCAAATTTATTAACTCGCCCAAATGCAAACCATAGGAATAGAATGCCGACAAAGCTTCCTTTTCGCCACTCAAAGCCCGTTTTGACAATTCTTCTCCTGAAACCTGGTATTCCGAAGTAAAAAACTGACCACTGCAATACAACTCGAAACAGCTATCTTTATAAGGAATCATTCCTAATTCTCCTGCTCCAAGATGTTCGCCGTTATGAATTTTATTATTTACAATTATTCCGGCGCCAACACCGGTTCCGGTAATCAGCCCGACAATGTTTGAAAAACCTTGTCCGGTGCCAAAGTATTTTTCACCCAGTACGAAACAATTCGCATCGTTTTGAAGCATTACCAGAACTGGAAACCTTTCTTCAAGAGCCTTTTGAATGCAAAAACCATTAAATTGCGGTATATTCGCAAGGCCATAAATTGTTCCGTTTTCGAAATCAATGACAGCAGGAACGGCAAACCCAATACCTTTTACCTCTCTGGTTAAAAGCTTATTAATCAGTTTGCAGATATCGTTAAAGATACTTCGCTGCGTCCCTTTTAAGTCCACAGGCAAATATTCAACAGCGGCCATATTGCCTGATTCAATTCTTCCACCTTTTATGGAAGTTCCGCCCAAATCGATGCCAATGTAACAACTCATAAGTAATTGATTAATCCACCTTTATTGGGTTGGTGTTGTGTTTTTTACACAAATTATTGTAAATATTCAGTATCTTTTCCAGCTTTTCTTCATCCGGGCGAAAGTCTGATGCAGCGATCAACTCTTCACATTTTTCTTCAACTGCTATAATTTCAGAAGGCCGGTTTGCGGCGGTCCAAACTTCTGATGAAAAAAACCGGTTGTGCAGGTTATTCATCTCGTAGTTTTCGTACATATTCATCAGGGTATCATTTGTTTCTCCAAACAGGCTGTTGTTTTCAATAACTTCTGAAATTGTTTCGAAGGCATTGGAAACAGCATCTGGACGGTTAACAGGCTGAATGGCAGCAAAGGCACTTTTCAGCGCTTCGATATCCAAAAGTGCCTGAACCGGAGACCACACCTGGTCGGTTGACAATGGCATCAGGTTAAAGGCTTTATAACCAGCTAAAATTCCGGTATAAAATCCGAGGGCTTTGTCGCCTTGTGCCATACTTCCCGGCATTTGTGCCGAAGTCATACTGTCTTTCAGGTTGTAATACTGAAGTCCCAATGCTTTCATCACCTGCATTTTCATCATTTCGAGCCGGGCATGTTCGATGGTGCCAAATGCCATTTGCCCGGTACGCAAATCCATGGCCTGAGGATGCGGATATACATACGCTTTGGCCTTGGGAAAAAGGGCATGAAGGATGGTTGCAGCGCCCAATACTTCAGCAATTCCAAGTGTATAGGAACCAATCGGGTCAACTGGTCCGGTCATTCCCATCATAGGCATTGACCCGACCATAAAGCTGCTGATGTTGATTTCGGGTTGAAAACACAGGTAAAGTTCGTCGGCATCCAAAATCATCGGGCTAGGCGAAAAAAGCATCAGGCTTCTATCCTGAAAGTTTTCCCGTCCTTCAGCAATGCACCTGATTTCATTGAACTCCTTTTCTACTTCAGCAGACACCGATTGAATGGTTCCTCCACCATTCTGATTGTAGCGAAACCCAATCAGGTACTGCTCTATGGTTTTTAAGGCATCAGCCGTATCTTGCGGAACACCGCAGCTGTAACCTTTTATGTTTTGCTGTACCGACAATGAATGAAGCAGCTTTGTACCCTCGATTACATGTTCGCGGGTTAAGGGAATAATTTGCTGCAAGCGGTGGTCGCAGAACTGATAAGGTAAATCGGTCAGTTTAATTACCAAATCATTGGTTGCACAGCGATCAATTAGCATATCAGGCCACCCATGTTGATTTTCATAAATATCATGTGCGGAAATCCGGTTTTGTTTCAGGTGAGTCATGCATGAAACCAATGCTTCAACTGATGGAAAAATCCGGTTCCCTTTGGTCAGGAGCGTTTCATTTTTTTCGGCTACTTCGAGCAATTCCGTATTGCGTGTCATCAAACCTTTATCTGTTACCAGTTTGCAAGCAGTTGCAATCATTTCTTCAACTGTACCAATAGAGAGTAATTGGTTCATTCTTCAGTAGTTTTAGTCGTTTTATTGAAAAAGAAAATATAAAAAGCCACGAATCCGGTAATTAGAATCATCAGGCTGTTTGTCCAATACACCTGTTTCATGGGCATCTGTTGATACATCCAGCCGCTAACAATATTACCTGTAACTGCGCCAGCGCCAAAATAGGCCGCCCAAAGCATGGATTGCCCGGTAGTCCGCCATTTGGCTGGAATGATATTATTAACAAATTCAACCGATGATACCCACAACAAAGTCCAGGTCATTCCATTCATGGCTTCGATGAAGATGACCAGATTGGGATTACTGTTTACTGAGTATAAAAATAACCTGAGCGAAGTGGCTAAAATGGCCATGAAAACAACTTTTCCCGGTGCCATTTTCCGAAGAAGCCAGGCTGCAATAAAATAGAAAGGCAATTCACTGATTCCTTCCATCCCAATGGCCAATCCGGTTGTTTCCGGTGATGCGCCAATCTGACGCATGTATAACGAAAGGAAAAAGGTAATCGCTGATTGCCCGATGGAAACGAAAACAATAATGAACAGGAAAATCAGTAAAATCTTGTTTGAAATGATTCGTCCGAAATATTTGAATTCAACATCTAATCCCTTGTGTTGAAGGGCAGGGATATAAATTTTCAGTGCCGACAAGTAGGTTAGCAACAAGAATCCGGCGCTTGAGAAAAAAGCTACCTGAACGCCAAAATGAGGAATCAGCCATCCGGTAACTGAAGCTCCGGTAGCATAGCCAACTGCTCCCCAAAACCTGATGGTGCTGTACGATTTAATTTGCCCGCTCTCCACCTGATCGAGCGCAATACTATCGAGCAATGGTAAAACAGGAGTATTGAACAGCGACAATATGATGGTCATGGTGGCAATTAATACCAACCCGGTAGAGAGAACGGGTAAAAGAACAAACAGCAATGAAGCAGCAATCAGGCTTATTCTTAAACACAAGAGCTTTCCAAATTTATCGGCAAGCATGCCCCAAAACGGCTGAATAAAAAGCATTAACAACCAGGGTATTGCAGCAACAATACCGATTTGAACGCCCGTCAAACCTTTGCCTTCGAGCCATAAATTAAACATTGGAATCCAGGACGACAAACTTGCAAAGCCAAATAGAAATGCAGCGCGAATGGAGTTATTTTTTGAAAGTAAGGCCGATTTTACCTTTTGACTTAAATTATAGGATGCGGGCATGTGATATTAAAATGACTTTTGCGGAAATGGACGATAAAAGAAAGTGATTTGATTTAAGTTCAAAGAATGGAATTCTAAATGCCCTTCCATATTATTGGAAGGGCATTTAATAAATCAGTTAAACAACTATCGGCCATTTAAATGAAGATTTCAGTGAAATTCGACGGCCAGATTCTTGCGATTCATGGGCAGCTTCAATAATTTCAAGTACGTGTAACGAATGCTCAACATTTACCAATGGTTCCTTACCGGTTGAAAGATATTCGCAGATTAACGAAGCTCCTTCTTCCCATTTATAGGTACCACGGTCTGTACACTTGCGTTCCATTAATTGTTTACTCTCATGGGTAGCTAAATCTACTCCCATCGGTGCCCAATCATATCCAATCATATCCATTTTGCCCTTGGACCCAACTATTGACAATGTTACAACTGGTTCACTGTCATAAGAATGTTCATTTAAATAATTAAAGCCGCATTGCATGTGCGAAATAGCGCCGTTCTTATGTTCGAACAAGATATGTGCATTATCTTCCTCAGTAACCTGTATTGTTCCCTTT
>JBBQMW010000171.1:0-7835 GCA_038329265.1 Bacteroidales bacterium
TTCTGATCGGGCAAATGAATCACCACATCAGGCTGATAGCGTTGTCCGTTTTCTGACAGAACACTCTCCTGTTTGCGGTACTCCCTGCCTTCGGTAAGCCCTGAACGTTCCAGAATACGTTCCAAAATCACTTCACCCCAATTGCCCTGTTTTTTTACATCACCTTTCAACGCTTTGGTCAGGTTGTTGGCTTCATCACTGATTTTCAGATTGAGATCGTGTAATTTTTTAAGCTCAGCTTTCAGGTCAGTTTGGTCTTTCAGTCCCTTTTCGTAGGTGTCTTCCACTTTCTTTTCGAAAACCTGAATCTTCTCCTTCAGCGGCGAAAGTAACTCAGTAATGTTTTTTTGATTGGTCACCGAAAAATCCAGCGTATTTTGCTTCAGGATTTTACTCGCAATATTTTCAAACTCAGTCGTAAATTTCTGCTGAAGGTTCTCCATTTCCTTTTTTTGCGATTCAAGTTTTTCCTGAAGATTCACAAAATCAGCTTCGGCCCTTGCTAATTGCTGACTTTGAATATTGCTTTCAGAACGGATCAGTTGAATTTGCTGAAGCAATTCCTCTTTTTCCTTCAGCAAAGATTGATAACGATCCTCGAACAAGGATTTTTCCTTTTCCAGTTCAAATTTTTGCTGAACGAAAACCTGATCTCCAGCTCGCTTTTCCAGCTCAAAATCAGCACGTTGTTTTTGGAGCTTCATTCGTAAAAAAATGAAAGATCCCAATATTCCGATAAAAATACCAACCGAAAGAAATAGAATATCCATGATGAAAATTTTGACTAAAAATACGGAAAAAATTTAGCCAAAAAAGCACGAAAGTACGAAGTAACACAAAGATTAATTATTGAACTTTGTGAATCCTTTGAGTCTTGGTGTCTTTGTGGCAGAAATCAGATTTGAATTCCTGAAAATTAATATCTACTTTGCTTAACCAAAATCAGAAACAGTTATGGATATAAAAATAGAAGAAAGCTGGAAGAAACAGCTTCAGGAAGAAGTTGAAAAACCATACTTTAAACAACTCACCGAATTTGTTCGATCGGAATATGCCAGCCAAACGATTTACCCACCGGCAAAAATGATTTTCAATGCCTTCGATCAATGTCCGTTTGATCAGGTTAAGGTGGTCATTTTAGGGCAGGATCCCTACCACGGACCGGGACAGGCGCATGGCCTGTGTTTTTCGGTGAACGATGGCATTGATTTCCCTCCCAGTTTGCGGAACATCTTCAAGGAAATTCAGTCTGATACCGGAGTTCCGATTCCAACAAGCGGAAACCTGGAGCGATGGGCACGTCAGGGAGTCTTGTTACTCAATGCAACGTTAACGGTACGGGCTAATTTGGCCGGCTCGCACCAGAAAAAAGGATGGGAGCAATTTACCGATTCTGTAATTCACCAGGTTGCTAACAAATTAGATCATGTAGTTTTTATTCTATGGGGAAATTACGCGCTCAGCAAAGGTGAGTTCATCGATCAGCAGAAACATTTAGTCCTGAAATCGGTTCACCCCTCCCCTTTATCCGCCAGCCGTGGCTTTTTCGGGAACAAACAATTTACAAGGGCAAACACCTATTTGACTGAGAACGGAAAGAAACAGATACAGTGGTAATTCTGTAAATAATTATTGTAATTTAGGCTCAAATTAATTTCCAAAAACTAACCCATGAAAAGGTCAACTGTCTTTATTTTTTTTGTTCTGATTGCCAGTCTGTATTTGATGACCGGATGCAAGCCAAAGTCTCCGAAAATCGGTATTCTGATACATAGTTACGAAAATGAGCGTTGGACGAAAGACAAAGATTATTTGGTCGAAAATTTAAGGCAATTGGGTGCTGAAGTTATGCTGGACGAAGCTGGAAATGACCAGAATAAGCAAATTTCGCAAGCACAAATCATGATAAAAAACGGAGCTGACGTTTTAATTGTAGTTCCCATTAATCAGGATGCAGCTGCCAAAATTGTAGAAATGGCTCATGAATCAAACGTCAAAGTAATTGCTTACGACCGCCTGATTAACGGATGCAAACTGGATTATTATGTGTCGGCCAACAGTACACATATCGGCGAACTTCAGGCTTCCTACCTGACCTCGCTAAACCCAAAAGGTAAATACGCGCTGATTTGCGGCTCGAAATACGACAACAACTCCATGAGGCTTTTTCTGGGACAGATGAACGTGCTGCAAACTTACATGGAGAATTTTGACATTCAAGTAGTTTACAGCGAATTTACAGAAGATTGGACTGCGGCAGAAGGGGTTTTACACGCCAATCGGATACTTGATCAAAATCCGGATACTATAACTGCAATTATTGCCGGAAATGACAACATTGCAAGTGGTGTAATAGAAGCACTCAAGAAACGAGGAATGGAAGGCAAAATCATGATTGCCGGACAAGATGCCGAATTAGTAAATATTAAAGCAATTATTAACGGTTCGCAAACGTGTACCATCTTGAAACCATTGAAAGCAATGGCACAGGCTACCGCTGAACTCGCAGTTTCACTAGCGCTTGAAAAACCATTAACCATGACCTTCACCAACGAAAGCAATGGAAAGTCTCTGGTAAAATCAATTTTGATTGACGCGATTGTAGTGAATAAAAACAACATCGAAGAAACAATCATCGCTTCCGGATACCATACTTCAGCGGAGTTGAACCAATAAGCTTTTTTTAGTCGCACAAAATACAGACATCCTTCCGTGGATTGATAATCAGGATAGGGAGATATCCGGCTTTTCGAATGATCTTTTCTTCCGGAAGACCAATCATCATATCGAGAAATGTAATGTATGTACTTCCGGCAAAAGTCATTACATCGGCATTCCATCCGGATGCATTGGCCAGAGTTTCATTAAAAATTCCCCAGCTTGTTGATTTTCCGGCAATAAACCGGTGTCTGATATTCAGGTTCAAAAAGAATTTCCGGATGAAACTCATGTTGTTTTTCAACATCTTGGCCTGATCAGTTTCGGTATCATTTGCACAGACCAAATGGATCATCGATTGATTAAACCGACCCAAATACGAAGGCCAAAGGGAAGCTTCCTTGGATGATTTCCGGCAATCAACCGGTACCAATACATTTTTATAGGTCAGAAATTCGGGCAAGCTCCCGTTCACAAACAAAAATGCGATGGTACTTTCCCGAAATGCTTTCAAGCCCGTTTTAATGTTCGACTGATGCAAAACCACCAAAATAGCATTGTAATTATCAACCAGTTTAGCCATATTATCGCGCAGCGAACTCTGAAGCAGCAAACTGGATATCACTTGATCAGGAAGATTTGACTTCAATTTTCGGGTGGTCAGAATCAATTTCTCCTGGATTTGAGATTTCTGATTCTTATCTTTCCAAAAGGCTAATAAGCAGAGTTCCTTTTTCAGAATATCAGCCATTCGAATCCCATGAACAATGACATCTTTCATCGTATCGGTGAAATCACAAACAACAACAACCTTTTGATCTGAAATATTCGACATTTACCTGGAACTTGGAACTCTATTACAAACATACTTATTTTATGATTGGTCAACTGTCTTGAAATGCGGTAAAAAGTCAGTTCATCCTGAAATCGCTTTTACTAACTTTGCATGAAATCCCAAAAACTGGTCATGATAACAAAAGAACTAATTGCCCCAAAAAGTATTGTAGTTATTGGAGCATCAAACAATATTTCAAAGCCAGGCGGAAAACTCCTGAAAAACCTGATCGATAACCATTATCAGGGAGATTTGTGGGTTGTAAATCCAAATTCTGAAACAGTTCAGGGCATCCGGTCATTTGCATCGGTGAACGATTTGCCTCCTGTTGAAATGGCAGTTTTGGCCATACCGGCTGCAGCCTGTCTCAATGCGGTAGAAGTTTTGGCTACTCAAAAGGGAACCAAGGGATTTATTATAATTTCTGCAGGATTTAGCGAAGAAAGCGAAGAAGGACGGATTCTGGAACAAAAAATTGTAAAAATTATCGAAGCCAATAATGGTAGCCTGATTGGTCCCAATTGTATCGGGATTATTACCTACGCGCATACCAGTGTGTTTACCACGCCAATTCCAAAACTGGTGCAAATGAGTTGTGACCTTGTTTCAAGTTCCGGCGCAACGGCAGTTTTTATCATGGAATCAGGAATTCCCAAAGGCCTTCATTTTGCCAGCGTTTTCTCGGTCGGAAATTCAGCCCAAAATGGTGTCGAAGAAATTCTGGAATTCATGGATGAAGTTTTCAATCCCGAAACAAGTACGCGGGTTAAACTGCTCTACATCGAAAGCATCAAGAATCCGGATAAATTGCTAAAACATGCGTCATCGCTCATCCGTAAAGGGTGTCAGATTGCCGCCATCAAAGCAGGAAGCAGTCAGGCCGGAAGCCGGGCAGCAGCCTCGCACACCGGTGCAATGGCCAACTCCGATTCAGCAGTGGAAGCCTTATTCCGGAAGGCCGGAATTGTACGCTGTTTTGGCCGTGAAGAATTAACTACCGTGGCCAATGTTTTTCATTGCAAACCCATGAAAGGCAAACGACTGGCCATCATCACCCACGCAGGCGGTCCGGCAGTAATGTTAACCGATGCCCTGGAATCTGGCGGATTATATATTCCGCATATTCATGATTCGGAAGCCAAGAAAAGATTGAAAGAAAAGCTATTTCCGGGGTCATCGGTCGAGAACCCGATCGATTTTCTGGCTACCGGAAATGCGGAGCAGTTGGCGGCAATTATTGATGCCTGCGAAAACGAATTTAATGAAATCGATGGAATGGCCGTCATTTTCGGGAGCCCTGGATTATCTCCTGTTACAGATGTTTATCAACTTCTGAACGAGAAAATGAAAACCTGCAAAAAGCCTATTTTCCCAATTTTACCTTCAGTAATTAATGTGAAAGACGAGGTCGCCTACTTCATATCTCAGGGAAATGTAAATTTTCCTGACGAGGTATTGCTCGGAAAAGCATTGACTTCTATCCTGAAAACGGAGAAACCTTCAGGCGAAAAGATATTTCTGGACAACATTGATATCCCCGGAATCCGACGGATTATTGATGATACCAAAGATGGATTTCAGACACCCGAAACCATCCATCGCCTTTTTGTAGCCGCCGGAATCCCGATGGTTCGCGAAATTTCGGTTACCGATGAAGCATCAGCTTTAGAAACAGCCCGGGATCTGGGTTTCCCGCTGGTGATGAAAGTAATCGGGCCGATTCATAAAACCGAGGTGAACGGAGTGGTTCTGAATGTTCAGGATATGGAAACCGTTCAACGTGAATTTAAAAGGCTGATTGCTATTCAGGAAACGACTGCCGTTTTAATGGCCGAAATGGCTAAAGGAATTGAACTGTTCGTAGGTGCAAAATACGAAGATAAGTTTGGCCATGTGATATTGTGCGGAATGGGCGGAATTTTTGTCGAGGTGCTGAAAGATGTTACTTCGGGACTGGCTCCGTTAACCATGTGCGAAGCTGCATCGATGATCAGAAACCTACGATCGTACCAGATTATTAAAGGCTACCGGGGGAAAAATGGTGTGAACGAACGGAAATTTGCTGAAATTATGGTTCGGCTTTCAACCTTGTTGCGCTTTGCAATTGAGATCAAGGAAATGGACATCAATCCTTTGATGGGCGATAGCGACAAACTGGTTGCAGTGGATGTGCGAATCAGGATAGAGAAATAAAGCCTCCCCTAACCGCTCCGAAGAAGGGGAACATGCTGGTGCGGCAATCCGTGCCCAACCGTCCATTAGTAATATATTAGTTTAAACAGACAGGCAAAGGGACGGATGGGTGTACGACATTTTTCCCTTTTTGTACCTAACCTTGATTTTTGATCAGGATAGTTTGTGGTTTATAATTTTTCCCACTCACCCCCAAGCCCCGCAAGCAGGGCTTTTCCCCTCTCTACAAGTAGAGAGGGGCGAGGTAAGCGAAGCGCACCGGGGGTGAGTGAAAATGAAGGAAGGGAATTTTGTCGTACACCCGGGACGGATTGCGGACCAGCTGAAAGCATTCAATCAATTATTTGGTATATCTACCCATTATTTATAATTATTCTAAATTACTGATCAAAATAGTATGCGATTCTCAATGAATACGCAGGTTATAGCATTATGAGGGCAAACACCTAGTAGTTTTATCCTGAATATTTTACAGATGATGTTTTTTTTATTAATAACATTCTGTAAATTGGCATGAGTTAATTTACTAATTAAAAACCAAACCCAAATGGCACAATTCCTCTACGAACGGCACTCAACCAATGTGCATCTGAACATCGCGAAACGTCACATCCGGCTAGCGAGGCAATTTAAAGGAGCCGAAGAACTGGTAACAGCTATCGAACCTACTTACAATCAACTCTTAATTAAAGCAGCCAATTCGGTTACAGCTTCCGGAGAAACCGAATGTAAACGCGATTTACTGGTATTTACCGATGTATCGCTCGACGATAAAGTACGCGACGTGAACGAAGGTTGCAAAAAATACGATCGCGACCATCCGGGGATACCTGTTTCCAACCTGTTATTTCCCGGTGGTACTTCGCCCATCATCTTTGCGCCCGTTGAATCGGAGCCAAGCCTGGTTGAAACGCTCATTCTGGGTATCCAGAGTTTGGGCGCAACTCATCCGCTTGCAGTGCACATTGCACCACTTCAGGCAGCCATTAAGCAAAGCAAAACGGCTATCAGCGAATTGCACACCGCCATCATCGCCGAAAAAATGGCCGATGCACTCGAAGCCATTGCCAAAGTGAATTTAACCCGGCAATACGAACAAAATATTTATACCGCCAGCTCCAAATTCGGAAAAGCGTTTGCAAACCGGCTGTTTCCGCAGATAAAGGCAACTTCCAATGGAGGCAGTACTGATGAAACGCCCAATCCGACCCCATAATTTTCGTGAAGTAAGAAAAGCCGTCTAAATGGGATCGGGAAATTTCTTGAAGCCGGAAAAACAGTTTTCTACCAATCAAGAAATTTCTTGAAGCCAGAAAAACGGATTAATACCTCTGAAGAAATTTCTTGAAACCGGAAAAACAAATTTTCTGCACTCAAGAAATTTCTTTGCATGAGAAAAACCGTCTAAAACCAAAATAGAAAATTCTTTAGGCCAAAAAGACGGTTAAAATGGGAATACAAAAATTGAAGCTGTTAAAAATCAAAATCGATAAGGTAGCAAAGAATCAATACTGCGGAATTGAAAGAAATAAAAGTTCAAAAAAGTAGGGTAAACTTGGTGATATTTACTATTTGCCGGTAATGCTAATTGGGCGTAGCAACTGAACACTTAACTTTGACAATGAAACGATTATAAACTAAAAAATAAAAAAACCATGGACTTCAAAGACCTAATCAAACAAATCGGTGACAGAGTTATAAAACTTAAAGACCAAATTCATACAGAAGAAGCGACAAAGAACGCTTTCATTATGCCCTTTTTACAAGCATTGGGATATGATGTTTTTAATCCACTTGAAGTTGTACCGGAATTCATTTCTGACATTGGTCTTAAAAAAGGAGAGAAAATTGATTATGCCATTTTCAAAGATGGTGCACCAACAATCTTAATTGAGTGCAAACATTGGGCACAAAATTTAAGCATTCACGACGGACAGCTTTTGCGTTACTTTCATGTTTCCAAAGCAAAATTTGGATTGTTGACGAACGGAATTACTTACCGTTTTTATTCTGACTTGGTAGATGCAAACAAGATGGATGAAAAACCATTTTTGGAATTTAATATTTCAGAGATCAAAGACAACCAAATTGAAGAGCTTAAAAAGTTTCACAAAACAATATTTGACGCTGAAAGCATTGTAAACACTGC
>JBBQMW010000172.1:0-7795 GCA_038329265.1 Bacteroidales bacterium
AAACCGATGCCATTATGGCAAGTGTGCAAATCACTGCTGCAAATGCCGAAATCATTACTGAAAAGCTAGCCGAGATTATGATCAAAATTAACAGCGGAGATGGAACACTTGGAAGGTTGATTCAGGATACAACTATTGCCCGGAATATCAATCAAACCATTGAAAATCTTAAAAGTAGTTCCAAAGGATTGGATGAAAATATGGAAGCTGCCAAGCATAATTTTCTTTTGAAAGGTTACTTCAACAGAAAGGCAAAGGCTGCGGAAAAGAAAAAAGAAGAAGCCGATCAAAAAACGGAAGAGAAGAAATAAGCATAATCTGAATGAAATGGAAAATGCAGATGTTCAGAATCATAACCATATTATTTTTTGTAACTATCTTAACAAGTGATTTCGCATTTGCCCAGCAGAATACAGCCAAAAAAGATTCTACACAAATCTATTCCGATATTGAAACCTATTCAAAACGAAGCAAGTTTACTCAGTTTATGTATTCACTTGTTTTCAGACCGGTTAAAGCCGATCCATCGAAAAAAAAAGGTAAAAAAGTTTATAAAAGACTGATAAAGAAACCATACAGTGCTTTCGAAGGAAAAATAATCAGGAATATAAATATTGAAACACTTGATCCGTTCGGATATTCCATAGGCGATACAATTTTTAAATCACCAAACTTTCTGGCTAAAACCGGGAATAAGCTGCATATCAAATCACAGCGTATTGCCATTCGTAACCTCCTTTTGGTAAGGCAAAATCAGCCCTTTGATTCATTGTTGGTGAAAGAGTCGGAACGATTGGTGCGTAGAATGAATTATATCCGCGATGTTTCTTTTTTTGTAAAATCAACGGCAAACAATTCAGATTCAGTTGATATTTTTATTCGTGAATTGGATATCTGGAGTATCACCCCAAGAGTTGGAACCTCCTTTTCAGGCAGCTCTTTTGGTATGACCGATAAGAATTTTCTGGGAATGGGTCATGAATTTCAAATTGATTATTCCCGAAAGTATAGCCCGGTAGGTAACTCGTTAAGAACTAATTATTTGATTCCGAACATTAAGAATACTTACATCAGTACAAATCTGCACTATGGAGTTGATGGGGACAGATTCAGGAGTAAGAGCCTGGCCTTCGACCGACCGTTTTTTTCGCCCCTTGCCAAATGGGCAGCAGGTATCATTTTGGCTCAGCAATATCTCAGTGATTCAGCCCTGATAACTACTAATCAATCAGAATTACTGAGATTTAAGTATAACTTGCAGGATTTTTGGGCAGGAAATTCCACACAAATCTTTAAAGGCAACAGCGAATATTACCGAACGACAAATTTCATTTCAGCAGTTCGTTTCCTGCGGATCCATTATCTCGACAAGCCAGGTGAAATGTTTGATCTTGAGCACCGGTTTACCGACGAAAATTTTTATCTGGCTAGTATTGGTGTCTCTTCCCGAAAATTTGTTCAGGACAAATACATTTTCAAATTTGGCATAACAGAAGATGTTCCCATTGGTAAGGTTTTCAACCTGACCGGTGGCTACCAGTTAAAAAACCAAACCGAGCGGGCATATATGGGAGCAAGGGTTTCAATGGGTTATTATTATCCCTGGGGATACATGAGTTCAAATTTTGAATTGGGAACTTTCATACATGCCTCAAAAGTGGAGGAAGGAGTTATAACTGCAGGTGTAGATTATTTTACCGGATTAATTGAAATTGGTCAATGGAAATTCAGGCAATTTATTAAACCGCAGTTAACGATAGGGATAAATCGCTTTCCATCTGATAGTTTAACGCTCAATGAGGACTATGGACTGAATGGATTCCGCACAACCGCACTGCAAGGTACAAGACGTTTGTTGGTTAAAATCCAATCGCAGTTTTATGCGCCATGGAATTTTATTGGATTTCGTTTTGGGCCATTTCTGAGCTGTTCATTTGGTATGCTTGGCAATGAAATTAGTGGGCTTAAAAAAAGCAGGGTATATTCTCAGATTGGATTTGGGGTATTAGTTAAGAACGAAAGCCTTGTTTTAAATACTTTTCAAATCTCTATTTCATTTTATCCTCAAATTCCGGGTGTTGGGCAAAATGTGTTTAAGATAAATTCATTTTCAACGGGAGATTTTGGCTTTCGCGATTTTGAAATTGGGAAACCTTCACCAGTTGAATTTCGTTAATCAGGTTAAATCTCAGATCATGATGCAATTTAAAACCACGGCAAAAAAAATTGGTTATCTATTGTCAGAATCCTTCAAGGGATTTATCAATGATAGTGCGTTGAGGTTAAGTGCAGCCTTGTCATATTATACAATCTTCTCATTGCCTCCTTTGCTCATCATCATTATTTCGCTGAGCGGAATATTTTTTGGCGAAGATGCTGTTCGGGGTCAGATTTTCGGTCAGATTAGTGGTCTGGTTGGGTCTGAGGCAGCATTGCAAATTCAGGAAATAATCAAAAACGTAAAACTCTCCAACAGTAATACCTATGCAGCAGTTTTCGGTGTTATCATCCTGTTAATCGGGGCTTCCGGAGTATTTGCCGAAATTCAGGACTCCATCAATTACATCTGGGGTATTGAGGCAAAACCGAAACGTGGCTTCATTAAATACCTGTATAACCGCCTCATGTCATTTTCCATGATTGGCTCAGTTGGATTTTTATTGCTGGTAGGTTTAATCGTAAATTCGGTAGTTGATGTTCTTATCAATCGATTGGTTACTATCTTTCCACAAGATAGCGTTTATCTTTTTTATGGAGTTAATATACTGTTAGTATACAGCATTATAACAATTTTATTTACCATTATCTTTAAGACACTTCCGGATGGAAGGATAGCTTTACGGGATTGTATAATCGGGGCCTCGTTTACCGCCATCCTTTTCATGATTGGCAAATTTGCCATCGGATATTACCTCGGAAGGTACAATATGGCTTCCATTTATGGCGCTGCCGGCTCAGTCATAATTATTCTGGTGTGGGTTTATTATTCTGCCATTATACTTTATTATGGTGCCGAATTTACCAAAGTGTTTGCATATACCCACGGAAAAAAAATAATTCCAAACCGGTATTCCATCCAAATTCAGAAGGGAAATCCGATTCAGGCACCTGCAAGTAAGAACCTGAAATAAATCCAACAAAAAAAGCCGTCTCAAATTAAATTGAGGCGGCTTTTCATTAGAAAATGTCTTGTATAGTCATCTAAACTTATCCAATAGATGCGTATGTAGTTCAATCTTATTTGATTAGGTTATATTCGTCTTTCAGAAAAATTACTTTTTCACCATCAACAATTACTGGCATATATACGATAAACACAGGTACTTTCTGAGCCAACTTTATTTTCTTTGACTCAGTATCTTTTTGTCCGGTTCTTAAATCCCAACCACTGATTTTTCCTTTTGTCAAATTTTCAGCAAGTTCAATTGGGTTTTCAAGTCGGACACAACCGTGACTTAAGAATCTTTTATCTTTTGCAAATGCGCCTTTCGAATTGGTATCGTGCAAATAGATGCTGAACGGATTTCCAAGATTGAACTTCAAAACACCCAGTGAATTATTTGGGCCGGTTGATTCGCGAAAGAAATAGGGAAAGTTCTTTTCTGTATAATTGTCCCAGTTGAGGTCTGAGTCGTCAATAAGTTTACCTTTTCCATCAACTACTTCAAAGTTATTCCGTTCCAGGTAGCTTTCGTCCTTTTGAATTTTCGGTAAAAGTTCTTTGGATGCAATCGAAAAAGGTACATTCCAATATGGAAAAGTCACAATGTTGGTGATGTACGATGCAATAGTAGGAGTGGGGTTTTTCTTCTTACCAACAACCGATTTCATTTTAAGCGTTAACTGATTATTTCGGTAATAACGGACTTCGGTTTCGGGAATATTTGCAACAATGTATTCCGATTGATGATACATGGAGAGATACTTCAAATAATTCAGGGATAGCATTACTTCCTTATATTTCAGTGAATTCCGGTCGGCGATTGAATCTTTCATAAATTTTCTCAAGACCTGGTAATCATGATCCTGGCAATCGAGATCTGAAACAATTTTCGAAACAGGACCTTTGTTTTTGGAGTTTATCAATTGGTAAACGTAAACCGAATCGCATTTTGGCGAACTAACTTCATCATAGTCAAAATGTACGTTAACCTCCTGAAGCTCTTTGATGAAATCCAATACTACTTTGGTAATCATCAGGTCGGTATGCTTTTTTGCAATTTTGTTTCGGGTGTTTTTGCTAAGCATTGCAGTGCGAACCTCGCCGGTCATGAGTTTTTTGGAAATTAAACCGGCATCTTTTGCTGCCTCAATTTCAGTAAGCCATTCGGTCGCTCTTTTGGTATCTTTACGCGACGAAAACCAATAAAGTGGTTCGTGATTGATGGCGTAGAATGTTTGCACCATCGAATCTTTTCTGATGATGTCCGATTGCGAATAACTGCATGTTATGAAGCAACTTACGATGAATGTAGTAAATAATTTCTTCTTTGAAAAAAGCATATTCAGTAATTTATTTTGTTTTAATTTCAGTTAAAGATGATTCCATTTATGGAGAAAAAGGTTACATAATTTCAGTAAAAAGTTACATTTTTATCACAGGTGGATATTAGATTTTAAACGCCAATTTGATACCTTGAATCAACATGTTTGCTCCAAGTACGCCCAGGATGATTCCCATGAGTTTGCTAACAATTACAAAGTTTTTTGTACCAATAAACCGGACAATATGACTACTGTTTACAAAAGCTAGATAGGTCATAAATATAAGCAATGCTAGTATCGAAATGGATATGAGTAGATGGAAAAAGCTCGCATTCACAACAAAATTCATTGCCGTTACAATGGTTCCGGGTCCGGCAATAAGTGGAATGGCTAAAGGTGAAATAGTAATTCCATCATCATATACAAGTTTTTTTTGTAACTGAATTCCCGGTTTCGCTGATTGAAGCATTTCAAATGCAATATAGAATATCAGGACTCCACCAAACACCTTGAAGGCAGGGATGGTCAGACCGAATATCTGGAAAATATATTTGCCGATCAAAATAAATGCAACTATAATGAAAAAGGCAACGACATTTGAAGTTTTTGCAATCTCTCTTTTTTTCTTTTCGTCGAGTCCTTCGGTTAACTTAATAAAAATGGGAATACTCAAAATTGGGTTCATGATCGCAAAAAATGCCAAAAATACAGTTAATGAATAAGCCAGAATATCTTTCATATAGTGCTGTTTTGAAATGAGCATTTTTAATTATTCATACAAACGAAGCCTGTTTCGGAGGGCAATAATTTCATTTTGCATCGAATTTACCCGAAACAACAAATGAGTGATGGTTTCAATTCCTTCGAGGTTAATATCCAGATCGTAATAGAACCGAATGTACTTTTCTAATTGCTGAAGTTGTTCCAGATTCAAAAAACTGACTTCTTCAATCAGTGTAATATCAACCAATCCGGTTTCGTGCAACGATCTGATAAACGAAACTTCAATATTGTGACTGGCACAGAAATCATCAAGGGAAATTAAATATTCAGTTTTCATACCTTATGATTTTGACAGTTGAATGAATAATTCTTTTTGGTGATCAGTGAGATTTGTAGGGACTTTAACCGACCAGGTTACCAACAAATCTCCGAACTGTCCGTCGTGCTTGTAAACCGGAAATCCTTTACCTTTCAGCTTAACTTTACTTTCGTTTTGGGTTTCAGGTTTTACTTTAAGTTTTACCTGTCCGTCTAATGTATTGATGGTGATTTCGCCACCCAGCACTGCCGTGTACAGGTTCAGTTCAATGGTGGCATAAAGATTAATTCCTGAACGTTTAAATATGGAATGGTTGGCAATGGCGAAAGTGATGTATAAATCGCCATTTGGTCCTCCATTGATGCCCGGGCTTCCGTGTCCTGAAATTTTTATGGTTTGTCCGTTTTCAATTCCGGCAGGAATTGTAATCCTGATTTTTTTATCGTTGACAGAAACCGTTTGCTGATGGGTTTTGTATGCATCGATGAGCTCGAGCCTGATTTCAGCATTGTAATCTTCACCCCGGTATTTTACTTGCCGGCCTCTGTTGCCACCACCACCAAAAATTGATTCAAAGAAATCAGAATAGTCTCCACCTGAAGTTCCTCCGGAATATCCGGCTCCCCGCGAACCGGATGATTTTTCCCGATAATGTTTTTGTTTTTCGAATTCCTCGGCATGTTGCCAGTCTTTTCCGTACTGATCGTATTTTTTCCGTTTTTCGGGATCGCTCAGCACTTCATTGGCTTCGTTAATCTGCTGAAAATTCTTTTTCGCATCCGAATTATCCGGGTTCAAATCCGGATGAAACTTCCGGGCCAGTTTCCGGTAGGCATTTTTAATGTCTTTGGGAGCTGCCGATTTATCTATTCCCAGAATTTTATAATAGTCAACGAAGGTCATGGCTGATTGAATTTTGAAAGAGCTAAATTAGCTTCTTGCAAACAGTCATTGTTACATGAATATTGAAAAGAGTTACATAATTCACACTTGTATACCCTGAAAGGTGGCTGTTAAAAATTTGGCATTGAGTTTTTAGTACGTTTTTATCAAAATGCATGACAAGTAAGCTGCATAGCACACCAGCCGCAAAAATCATTAATTTGTTTAACAACAATGATTTATAAATTTGTTCAGCCCACTTTGGGCTGGAGTTGATTTTCGCATTTCAACCCCCGGTTCTGTGAACTCCACTGGGGGCTATTCAGATTTGGCCACTTCGTGGCATCAACATTAATTTCCTGAATAACTTCTTCGATTGATTTGGAAAACCACATTTTACACAATTTAATACCTGATTTTTAGAGCAATGTTTCCAATCGATTTAAATTCTTCCTGATTGGTAAAAATGGCACGTCCTTTTTTCGAAATCACTTCCCAGGCAATTTCGCTGGTGATGTCGTCAATTACTCCCGGCTGGGTAACATCGGTCACCAGATCGAAAGTATTCTTTCCGGTCATTTTTACGGCCTGATGATAATTATCGTGTGTAATTAATAAATCTCCCCGGCCTTCTTTTACTGCAAACAAAATGTGCGATAAATCGGTAATCATTTTACCACGACCTGCCGCTTCTTTCATCTCCTGAATGGCCGTTAGCCTTCCTTTTTCCTGTATGGTATTTACAATTTTAAAGGCCTGAACTGCAATTGGCAGACTGGCTGCATCGTTTAAATTTATGCTGACATTTCCGTAATAAATGGAAGGATTGTCGGCAACCTGAATCAGTTTACTCCAGTTATTATCCGTGCAGATCACTACAACATTCATTTCGTTTTTATTATGAATTTTCAATACTGCCTTGTCGATACTATTGAAAAAATCACGAATATAATTATCGGTTTGGGAGCTATTGCCTGATTTTTCCTGACCGGGTAAAAAATGTGGATTTTGACTGAATGGAAATTCAACATCAGTTATTTCTCCTTCAATAGTATCGTTTATGGCATGTAACAGCCGCACATTTGTCTGGGAAAGAATCAAAATAAGGTAGTCTTCAATGCGGTTTAAGTCTTTGATTAATGGCTTAATTACAAAGTTTTCAGCCACAGAAACAACATTTCTCACTGTCGGCCACGATGATTTTACGATTTCTTTGGTCGAATCAGAAAGAAACAAGTGTATACTGCTTAGATTAAAACTAAAGTCAATTTCCTGTTCCAGATTATCAATCTTTTCGAGCAAATTATTCACCGGATATTGGCTAAATTCATTTTCAACATGCGCATGTGCTTCATTTAATAGTTTTTTAAATTCGGCAATATCTTG
>JBBQMW010000173.1:0-7767 GCA_038329265.1 Bacteroidales bacterium
GGTGCAATAACACGATCAATTTCGTGCACATATCCATTTGCACAAACGATATCACGGTTAATCACTTTGGAGTGCTTATTCAGCATGATATCAGATCCAACAAATTCGGTAGCAATAAAATCACCGATAGCATTGGTATCCTTAATAGCCCCTAAACCAATATCTCCTGAATGAATTTCATTGTCATTGATCAGATGGTTAAAAGCCAATTGCTTTTTGTCGACATCGCTTAACTGATCCAATGAGCTTATCCCTTTTTCTTTATAATAGGCTTGCATAGCATCATTATTGGGCAGAAATAAAGTGAACGGCCCACGAACAGCTAAAAGGCTGGTAAGATTTACACTTTCCAGAAGCTTATTAAATTCGGAATATTTATCGGGATTACTGGCCACGAAATCAGCTATAACCTGTTGCTCCGATCTTTTATTCCAAAGCACCGGATCCTGAGTACAGCTAAACAGGAATAGAAAAAGCATCAATATGGTGCAAATTCCCCTGATTTTATGTAATTGAATATTTTTCATAGTTCGATGTTTTGAAATTATTAACGTGTATAAAATGGATTTTGCACCATATTCTGATTATAGAGAATTTCATGTTCCTGAATTGGAAGGTAATAGCTCATCGTATCGTAAACTTTGGTTCGGAGTACAGCCTGTTTTTTAATATCGGCTCCCGAAAGAATCATATCAATAATCAGTTGTTTGTTTTCAAAATGATTCCTTTTCGCTCCGCGTAAAAGATCGAACCAGCGTTTTCCTTCTACAACAAATTCACGACCCCGTTCATCTAAGATTGCTTTCCTAAGTTGTTTTTTATCCATAATATCCTCTGGAAAATAAGAAACATTAGTCCTCTCAGTTGTTTGGCGTAGCAAAGAATTTGCTTCAGTAAAATTATTCAATTCAGCTGAAGCTTCAGCCTTATTTAGAATGATGTCAGCATAACGGGAATAAATAAAATTACCTGAACGATCATTATTTTGCCTTGGAACAGCATTATCATAAGAAACTCCACGCCACTTCCAGAGCGGGGTATTCGCATCACATAGCCGCATATCTTCTTTATTAAATAAGGCTTTAATGTTCTTGTCGTTCAATTTCATTTGACCAGCACCTGATGACGGAACTAAATCATAATAAATTGGATTTTCCTGTCCTTCCAACTGATCATCAAACTGAAGTTCAAAAATTGATTCAACCGGTGAATTACCCGGATTGTAAATATTAAACCACGTTGAACCATCTTCGAGGGAATAAAGTCCGCTATTGGTCACCGAATCACAATAGTTGATACAATTTTGATATTGCTCATCCCACAAATATACATCAGACAATAAAGTCATAATCGCATATTTGTTAGCCCTGCCGTAAAAATAACCAGCAGGAGACCCATCCGTCCGAAACTCAGTGGTATAGGCTAAATCCTTGGCAACGAGTAAATCCTTGATAATTTGTTTGATTACAACCTTCTCCGGACTCTTTTTAAGATAAAGATTCGCAGTATCCGAAAGCGATGGTTGAATCACCAGTGGAACATCTTTCCAAACACGAACCAAATAGAAGTAGCTGAGCGAACGAATGTAAAGAGCTTCAGCTTCCACCCCATTTTTCATCTTTTGAGTGAACGTTTTATCCTTGGCAAAAACTTCATCATCATAGTACATCAGCGTGTTGGCCAGGTTGATGGCCCTATAATACGATCCCCAGTTAATTTCTCCATTCGTAGGGTTGATATCGCTGGCCGCAATTTTAGCATAGTTGTTAGCTGAGGGGCCTCCGAAAGTAACCAAATCAGCTCTTAATTCACCCCAGATATAAGATTTGAGCGATGCTCCCCGAAATGCGTCGTATGTTGCACCAAGCGAACTGTAAACGTCTTCCGTTTTAGTCCAGAATTTATCCTTGATCAGGCTATTTTCCGGGGCGATAGTCAAATAATCCTTACAGGCTGAAAGACTTAGCGCAATCAGCAGGATTGCAAAATTTACCGGATGGTATATGTTATATTTTTTCATTGCTATTGATTTTAGATATTAGAAGGTAACATTTACACCAATCATAAACTTTTGACTTGGCGGGGTTCTACTTTCATCTTTAGGTAAACTGTCCGGTTTGTTAGGTTGTGACACGTCAGGATCCTGACCTGAATAATGCGTCCAGGTATAGAGGTTATAAGCAGTTCCGTATACTTTCAAATCTTTCACACGAAGAGCTCTGCATACTTTAGGATCGAACAGGTAGCTTAACGATAAGGATTTTAAACGGACGTATGATCCGCTTTCAACAAAACGGTCGGATCCTAACCAGTTGTAACCCTTGTTATACAATGCCCTTGGCATTTGTGTAACGTCGCCATCTCTTCTCCAGCGCCAGTCTGTAGCAACACTCTGATTGTCGTAGCCATACATTTTCTCGGTATCCATGCGGGTTTGATTGATAATTTTCTGACCAGCTTTGAAGTAGAAGAATGTATTCAGAATGAATCCTTTATACTGTGCACGGAATCCGGTACCTCCCATAAATTTTGGGTTCAAATCGCCCAGATAGACCAAATCAAGTTCATCGATCTTACCATCATGGTTGATATCGTCATATTTGGCATCACCACCTTCGAAAACATATCCGCTGGTACCGCCCATGGTCATCCTCAAAGGCACGTCTTTGTTCAGACCATAAATCGGTTCGCCTTTATCATCACGAACAACAGCATCATCGCTGGTTTTATAAACGCCCAGGTAACGGTATCCAAAGAATCCACCCATGGCTTCACCAGGACTGACACTAATTTTATAATTACCATTTTCGAGCATGTTTCCATATTCAGTGGCATAGTTATCAGGAAGGGCTAACACCATATTTTTATTGGTAGAAAGGTTCAGGTTAAAATTCAAAGACCAGTCTTTTTTCCGAACGATTGTATAATCCATGAGGAATTCACCACCGCGGTTCTCCAACGAACCATCATTCCTGTTTAAACTTCCAAATCCTGTTGAATTAGGAATTCCGGAATCCTTCAGGTAAAGATCCAGTGTTGTCTTTTTATAATAATCAATTTCAACATTTAACCGGTTATCAAGTCCGAAGAATGACAAACCCGGGTTAATCTGCCGAATAGTTTCCCATTTCAGGCTGGTTAATTCAAGTCCGCCAGGTTCTACACCCTGCATATCCATGTATGATAAATATGACCCTGCATTATAAGTATTCCAGTACAGGTAATTATTGTCTGGTGCATTTCCACTCTCACCCCAGCTAGCACGTAATTTTAAATCGTTAATCCATTTAACTTCTTTCAGGAAACTTTCCTTATTAATACGCCAGGCTCCAGAAACGGTTGGGAAAAAGCCCCAGCGGCTTTCCTGTGCAAACTTGGAGTTTCCTTCGTATTTTGCACCAACCATGACTATGTACTTATCCATGTACTTATAGTTAGCTGCTGCATAAAAACCCATTGAACGGTATTGTGAATAACTGGAACCAAACCCGTTCAAATGTTTATCACCAATAGGTTGCTGCATATTAGGAGAAGCTGATTTACTGGTCGTCGTTTTAAACCAGCGAGAAGTAGATTCTTCCGTATCAAATTGTCCATTAAAAGCCAAATCATGATTTGGACCCATTTTCGGCGTATAAATAAACTGATTGATGGTATAAATTGTACTCTTTTTAGAATACTCGTTTGAAGCCTGGTTGGTAACTCCATCGTCATAATTGTACCCAATGGCTTCAAAAGGTAAAAATTTATCCCTCCTGTTATCAAAAATATCGAGTGTAACTGTTGCGTTCCAGATCAGGTTCGGTAGAATAGAGTAGCGGGTTGTGAACAATGCACGGGCATTGTCTTTCAATTGATGATTGACTCCTAAATTACCAAAAGCTACCGGGTTGTAATTATCGGCCGCAGTTCCCTGCAATGTGCGTGTCGGGGTGAAATAATCGCCAGGAGTAAAGGTATTCAGGGTATCCCGGTCATAAACTGACAGATTGGGCATTCTGCGGTAGGCAATGGAGCGGATTAAAGCCATATCGCTTTCAGCATCGTAAGTATTATTCTGATCGTAACGGGTAAACATGATGTCGGACTTGAATTGAAGTTTGGACGAAAGATCGTAGTCCAGAGAACTTCGCAG
This sequence comes from Bacteroidales bacterium, assembly GCA_038329265.1. Lineage (GTDB taxonomy): Bacteria > Bacteroidota > Bacteroidia > Bacteroidales > Prolixibacteraceae > Aquipluma. The sequence goes on from JBBQMW010000173.1 coordinate 4,136, forward strand.
ATTCAATTTCTTCAGTTCATTACCAATGGTTGTTCCTCCTTCGTCGAAATAACCCACCGACATGTTGTATTTGGTTTTGTCACCACCACCGCGCACTGAGAAGTCGTGCTGCATGGTATTGGCTACCTGCGTGATTTCCTTTACCCAATTTGTATTTTGCGAATAATTGTGGTATTGGACCCATTCCGGATCAAAGGCAATCTGCTGATAATCCTTTGTATTCGAGAACTCGTTACGCTGCCAGTTGTAATGCTCTTCAGTAATCAAACGGGCATATCCGGCTCCATCCAACATTGGGATCGGATCTGGTTCCCAACCGGTTGTATTTTTGAAGGTATATTCAAAGATTGGTTTTGATTTCGATCCACGCTTGGTTTTAATCATCAAAACCCCGTTCGATGCTCTGGAACCCCAGGCAGCAGTTGAAGCGGCATCTTTCAAAACTTCAATGGTTTCAATATCTTCCGGAGAAACGTCGATCAGGTTACCAAATTTTTCAACATCGGCACTTCCGAAATCAAAATCCGGGTCAATCGTTGCATCATAAGGTATACCGTTAATAACAATCAACGGATTGTTGCGTGCATTCAGAGTAGCAGTACCACGAATACGAATATTCAGCCCGGCACCCGGGTCACCCGAGATGGATGAAATATCTACATTACCCATTCGGCCCTGAAGCATGTCTTCAACAGAGGTAGTCATTAAGGATTTCATTTCCTTAAAATCGATGCGTGCAACCGAGGTCGCCCGGTCGCGCACTTTAGTAAATCCATCGTTACCAACCTTGGCAACTTCAACCCTTACTTCTTTCAAATTTTTGGATTCCGATTCGAGTTCAATATTAACCGTTGTCCGTCCATTAATAGCTACTGTTTTTTTCTTATAGCCAATAAATGAGACCTGAAGTGGATTTTTATCATTAGTCACTTTGAAAACGTAGTTTCCATTTAAGTCGGTGACCGTACCTGAAACGAACCTACCATTCTTATCAATCTCAACAACGTTAACATACAGCATCGATTCACGAGTCAATGAGTCAGTGACGTGTCCTTTAATAATAGCGGGCTTTTGTCCGTACAAATTACAGAATCCTGATAATAAAACTATTAAAAGTAATCCTGAAAATTGAATGATTTTTTTCATATTGGATCTGGTTATATTTATTATCATTTAAATTTCAAAACTGAAGTGATTATGTGTGCAACACCTTTTTGTGTCAGATAATTAGCTTTTGCATGGTCAATAGTTATGACCTGACCTGTAACATCCTCAACCGTAAGGTTATTTTCTACATTAACGATTTTCAATGGCACATAAGTTGTTCCCTCGGTTGTAGTAGCAAGGATTCGATTTGAATCATAAGTTCCTGTCACACCCATACCATTTTTAGGGTTCCCACCGTTGTCGAAAATGGCATTTTTGCGTATAAAATGATTCAGCAGGAATTTCTTCAATGCTTCCGTTTCAGTAGGAATCAGTCCGGCAGCTTTTGCAGCAATCATTGCTTCATTGTTAGGTGCCAAAGCAGTCCAGTAACTACTTTCATTCAAAAAAGTCAACGTTGGAATCGTGTCCTTGGTTGTTGCATCAACCAATCTTGGATTCAGTAATTTTGACTTAACCAGTGCATCTTTAAACAGAGAAACTTCAGGAGTCGTAGTGAAGAATTTACCCATCACGTATTTCGACTTGATCGGATTATCAATGTAGTAAAGCATACCGTTGACGTCATTTGGTTTCGTATCAACAATAGCAGCATTATCTTTTAAAAATTGGTTTTCGGGTCCAGCGATTTTATCGTCCTGAAATGACACAAAATTTCCGGAACTCATTTCGAGATATCCTTTCGATTTAAAGTCAGTCATTACACCATTGTATACATGATCTTCACAGAACATGGTCAGGTCAATCGTTTTCATCCCCTTCCATAAACCTTCACTTCCCCGGTATTCAACCTTTGAAGAAATTTTATTGTAACGGATACCATATTTATAAAGCTGGTTGTTAGTTGAAGCCAACAAAGTAACACCTTGGTTTGGATTCGATAAACTTGCCAAAACTCCAGCCTGATTCAAGCAATAAAGCATGGTAGAATAGTTACTGTTGAAAAACAATGCACCAGGAACGGTTTTAAATACATTGGGTTCCAATACTTTATTCATTTCATACACCACACCGTTGCTACACATGCGTGCCGATTTAATATCGGACTTGTTGATTACCAACGGATCGCCAAATGAATTGAAATAACTTTTTGAAATCTTTGAAATCAAACCGAGTGATCGACCCAATTGCGTTTGTAGTATATAATATAAGGTAACTTCCGGAACACTATCCAAATTTGCATAGGTATTCAATACATTTTTGTTCAGATAATCATTCAGAACTTCATTATTAGGAACGTATGCTGAATACATATCTTTCATGCGAACTTCATTTCCGGTAAAGGCACCTTGCTCTTCGGCAATATTCGAAACCAGATCATAGTTTTTCATATACCCGACTTCTTTTCCGCGATCAATAAAAACTTTAGGTGAAGTGTATTTTGCAAAGCGCTGCAACATGTCATAATAGACCCCATACTTTTCAGGATGAGCCTGCATATATTGTTCCAGACTCTCTGTCTGATCCATTACCCTGTCAAGATAGAAAATAAAGCCATTTGATGTGCGGCGTGCAGCTGAATTACGCCTTGAAATCTGATTTTCTTCAAGTGTTTGTTTTGGGTCAGCAACCCATTCCGGATCATCCAGAACCATCGCATTACCCCAGTTCATGTTATCGTTCCATTTACTGTCAGGATACATAAATGTATAATCCGAACCATCGAGCGCTCCAAAAAAGTCTTCGAAATAGTCGATCGTAAAGAGCGGCACCAATTTTTCGCCGGTATACATCAAATATTTCTTGTCTTTCTCCGGACCGTACCTACCTACCTCATAATAAGGTTGTGAAGTACTTCGGGTTGGCTTCCGAAAGAATAAAGCAGCATACTCGCCACGTGGACCCTGTTCCTCCGACCAAAGATATTCATAAATCATTTGATACCTCGATCTTGGATTTGTCAACATGTGGAGTGTAAACAGATTTACTGCCTGATCTTTTGTCAAAGCGTCAACATCCGCAATCCCATTTTCGGCGAAATACTTTTTAAAAGCATCGTCGTTGGGAACCATTAAAGTAAACAGCTGTTTGGTGATAGGCTCGGTGTAATTCGCCTTTGCCATTAACTTGAGGTAGATTGAATAATTACCTGCTTTTTCAAGGGTTTCGATGTTCGATCCTCCAAGCCATGGCGGTGGAGAATACAACTCTTTATTGGCCTGTTGACAACCAAAAACCCCCAACAATAAAACTACCGAGACCAAAGCCAGCGGTAGAAAGTGAACTCTTGTTTTCATGTTAGGATATTTAAAATTTCAATTTAGATGTAACGTTATAAAAAACAAAAATAGAATTAAAAGTTAATTAATGTTACCTTAACAGTCAATTGTTGTTAAAATTCTTTAAAAAATAATTTCAAACAATGTTAACAGCAGATTAAGAGAACCTTAAAATCACACATAACCCGTTCTGTTCTGGTATGTCAGACAAACATAGTGCATGAACACCCCATCTCAAAACATGCT
>JBBQMW010000174.1:0-7753 GCA_038329265.1 Bacteroidales bacterium
GTTGTATTTGACGATATTCCCCCGGATTTCAGATTCTCAAAATTAGTTACCCTTGTTTGGCTGGTGAAGCTTAATGGCAGACCTTTTAACACCAGATTTATATTGAGATCGACATCTGCGCGGTTAACAATGGTCACAAAGTAGCTGGAATCATTTTTTGAAGTAAGCGCAACAACCTTTTTGGGGTCACTAACCTGTGTATTAAATACCTGATTCCCGATGAGGTGGGTATTGAAATTCTTAAACAGATAAAACGAAGGTCGTTTATGGTAACTATTATCCATTTTTCCATACCATCCATCACATTCATTCCATGCCATAGCTCCCGAGGCTCCTGAATTGATCAGAGAAATCATAGCAATTGCATCAAAAACCTGGCTGACATAATTGGTTTGCTTGGCGTCAGGTGGGCTATAACTAATGTTGTATTCGTCGTGAAAAAATTCAATTGTACGTCCCGAATAGCTTTTCCACGCAGCTTTTACAGTTCCTGTAACCCAGCCAATGTCGGCACCATTGTATATATTTTGATTGGTCTCATTGCTATTTCCTGTAGTGTACGAATGATAGGTTATAAAATCCAAAGTCGATGCAGTGCCTTTGCAAAATGCATTAAGATTAGCCGAATTCCAGGCTTGTGCAAATGCAGGTCCGCCAACCTTGATCGTGGGATCAACAGCTTTCATCGCGGATGCGCATAGGTTGAATATAACAGCTAATTCTGCATGGTTATTTTTATACGTATCATCACGTTCATTGAGGACTTCCCAATACTTTATTTCGGCTTTGTTATCTAAATTGCAAATCTTTACCAATTCAGCACACCAATTGGCAAATTCCTGATATTTATTCTTTGGTAAAGTGTCGCCTGAATTAACTCCAAATTTATCAGCTGGCCAGGATGGAATATTGATCATCTTGGTAGAAACGGTAGGATAAGAATTTTTCAGAGCATTGGAAATTTTATTGGCATTCCAATCATGCATACTATCCAGCCAGCCGTTTTTGCCAGTTCCAAGCATTTCCCAGCTGTGATACCTGATAATTCCGGGATTCATCTCATTCATGGCACTTTTATAACTGGTATTACCAGGAGTCCCTGCCTGATTGGGATCAAAACCCTGAAATACATTAATTCCAAACATATAATTTGAAATTGTTTTTCCTGTTGAAAAATCGAATCTTGCTGTTACTGTAACTTGGGCTGCCAAGCGGGTGGATATCAGTGCAAGTGCTATTAGGAGTATTTTTTTATACATTAAAGAAAATTTAATTTTACCGAACTTCCAGAATGATCTCATCCAATGACCGTTTCGGAACATGATGAATCTGATTTTCGTCGCGCCAGTATTTTACATCGGCACCGTTTATTTCTTCCAGAACTACAGTTTCTTTCGGTTTCCCAAGCGCCATAACCTGAATAATGTCGAATTGTTCCGACAGATTCAGCAATTCGCGGAGTTTGTTTCGGTTGACTGAATAGATCATACACCCTCCAAAACCAGTTTCAGTCGCTCCAAGCAGGATGCTTTGTGCTGCAATACCATCGTCGCAAAGATAATTTCCCGAGATCAGTGTATCGTAAAGCATGATGATATATGCTGAGGGGCGTTCGCCTTCTTCGGGACCAGACCAGTTGGAAAGATAACCGGCCCAGGCGAGTTGCTCAAAAATTTGAGTATTAAACGATTCATCCGTACAAAGAATATATTTCAGTGGTTGTGAATTGCGCGCAGATGCAGAGTTCCGGGCCAAATCGACCCAATTACGAAGTTGTTCCGGAGTGATTTTTTCGTTTTGGTAATAACGACGGTAGCTGCGGTTTTTAAGGATAAGGTCTTTAAGCATGATCAGTATTGATTTAGTTTAAAATGAACACATAAAAATTCAAAAATTGCTTTTATTTCTTCCCTTCATTCGAAAACGAATACGGGAAATCCTTTTCGCTGATTCCTTTTTCTTTATTTGGGGTATCTCCCATTTTAAAATCAAGCACAGCACCTTTCATTAGGGCCGAGTGACTTACCCAGTTTTTGCTGTATTCTTGTCCATTGAATTTGGCTGAACGAATATATTTATTATCAGCGCTGTTTGCAGGAGCATTGATCACAATTTCCTTTCCGTTTTCGAGTTTTACAGTGATTTTTTTGAAGAGTGGGGCACCCAAAACGTACTGGTCGCTTCCGGGAGTAACCGGGTAGAAACCCATTGCTGAAAATACATACCAGGCTGAGGTTTGTCCATTGTCTTCGTCGCCGCAATAACCATCGGGAGTTGGCGCATATATGCGATCCATCACTTCGCGCACCCATTTTTGGGTTTTCCAGGGCTCACCGGCATAATTATAAAGGTAAATCATGTGTTGAATGGGCTGATTCCCATGCGCGTAATTGCCCATGTTCATAATCTGCATTTCGCGGATTTCGTGAATCACCTGTCCGTAATACGAATCATCGAAAATTGGAGGAACCACAAAAACTGAGTCGAGCATGTGTACAAATTCTTTTTGGCCTCCCATTAAATCAATCAATCCCTGTACATCGTGAAACACCGACCATGTATAGTGCCAGCTATTTCCTTCGGTAAATGCGTCGCCCCATTTAAACGGGTTGAATGGTTTCTGGAACGAGCCATCCTGATTCTTTCCGCGCATAAGTTTGGTTTCAGGGTCGAATACATTCTGGTAGTTCTGGCAGCGTTTGGCAAATAAATCGATTTCTTCCTGAGGGCGTTTTAGTTCTTTGGCAAGCTGGTAAATAGTCCAGTCGGCAAAAGCATATTCGAGTGTACGTGCAGTATTCTCGTTGATTTTTACATCGTATGGAACATACCCAAGTTTGTTATAGTAATCAACACCTTTGCGACCAACAGAGGTAATCGGACCTTCGGTTTTGGTATTCTTCAGTACCGCTTCATAAAGCGTGTTGATGTCGTATCCACGGGCACCTTTCAGGTAAGCATCGGCGATAATGGTGGCCGAATTGGAGCCGATCATGCAATCGCGGTGACCCGGGCTGGCCCACTCCGGAAGAAAACCACTTTCCTTGTATGTATTGACCAATCCTTCCTGAATTTGCGCATTCAGGCTTGGGTACATCAAGTTAAAGAAAGGAAATACAGCGCGAAAAGTGTCCCAAAAACCATTGTCGGTGAACATCGCTCCTGGCAGAATCTTTCCGTTGTATGGACTGTAATGAACCATTTTTCCATCCTTGTCGAATTCAAAAAACTTCCGGGGGAATAACATTGTGCGATACAGACAAGAGTAAAACGTTCTGGTTTGGTCGGTTGTGCCGCCTTCAACCGCAATGCGCGACAATTCTTTGTTCCAGATATCGCGCCCTTTTTGGCAGATCTCATCGAAATCAATTGGATTAATTTCTTTTAAATTCAACTCTGCCTGTTCGAAACTGATGAAGGATGAGGCAACCTCCGCATGAACCTTTTCTCCTTTTTTTGTAATAAACCGAAGCGCAGCGCCAACATGATCATCCGTTAATTCGGTCTTGCCTGAAATGACTTTCTTTCCGCTCCAAACCTGACTTTCGGCAAACATTTTATCGAATTTTACGATGAAATAGTTTTTGAAATTCTCTGGAACTCCACCACTGTTGCGTGTGGTATAACCAATGATCATGTGTTTTTCAGGAATAATTTTTATGTACGAACCTTTGTCGAAAGCATCGATGATCACCCATGATTTTTCAGTTTCAGGAAAAGTAAACCGAAACATAGCAGCACGTTCAGTGGGTGTGATTTCGGTGGTTACATCGTAGTCGGCCAGATAAACGCGGTAATAATATGGCTTCACAGTTTCTGCCTTGTGCGAAAACCAGCTGGCACGTTCCTCCCCATCAATTTTCAGATTTCCAGTGATCGGGAAAAGTGAAAACTGGCCGTAATCATTGATCCACGGACTGGGCTGATGCGTTTGTTTAAAGCCCTGAATTTTGGTGGCATCATAAGCATACACCCAGCCATCGCCCATATTGGCGGTTTGCGGTGTCCAGAAATTCATTCCCCAAGGCATGGCAATCGCTGGATAGGTATTTCCGGCAGACAAAGAATAATCGGAATCGGAGCCCATCAGCGGGTTGACGTAATCAACAGGAGACAAATTCTGAGCAAATGATTGAAATGACAGAAAAAATGACAGAAAAAGGAAAATGGGAAGCGTATAAGATTTCATTGGTTTGGTTATTTAGTGTTAGCTTAAAATTTAAGGGTTTGTTTCGTTTCAAAATTAGCATTTTAACACTAAGCCATCAAAAAGAAAGTCCGAAATTCATATTTGGTGCGCATTTATCTTCAGGTATTGATCGATCTTTTTGAGAAAATTGGGACTGAATCCATACTAAACACTTTTGAAATTTTGAAATTTACAATTTATTTTCATAGATAAAATGACACTTTCGTGCTATTGCATAGGGTTACTTTTATGTTGTAGATTTGAATTTATCAAAGCGAACAAGGCATTTATTGGGCTGAATTTCAATATTTTCAATTCTAATGTTCAACAGATACTTGTAAAGTCTGTCTGCATTGCCCTCGGGATCGCTGGAGAATCAAAATTATCAACAATTTTAAAAGGAGGCTATTATGGGAATGTTTATCCACCGAAAATTTAGTTTGGGTTGGTTACCCGACTACCCCGATTTCAGAGACTTAACGGTTGAAAATGAAAATGTTTCAGTTAAGTTAAAAGGGCTTGGCCAAAAAGATTCGATCAAAGAAATGCTTTCGAAGGCCGGAGTCATGAATATGACAAAAACCAGATTGCCAGGTTCTGTTTCGCTGATTAACTGGTTCTCTCCGGTGGAAGATCAGGAAGAACTTGGTTCGTGCACCGCAAATGCCGGCGTTGGATTGGTGGAATACTTTGAACGCCGGGCCTTTGGAAAACATACTGACGCCTCCCGTTTGTTCCTTTATAAAGCGACCCGCAACCTGATGCGCGAAAAAGGCGATACCGGCGCATTTCTACGAACCACCATGGGTGCATTGGTGCTTTTTGGTGTTCCGCCCGAAGAATACTGGCCTTATGATGTTGCAAAATTCGACAAGGAACCAACTGCATTTTGCTATGCATTTGCTCAGAATTATCAGCCAATGAGTTATTACCGGCTCGATCCTCCGGGAACTACACCTACCGAATTGCTGACAAGTATCAAGAAAAATCTCGCCGCCGGACTTCCATCGATGTTTGGTTTTACGGTTTACAGTTCGATTGCACAGGCTGGGGACAATGGTGGAAAAATTCCCTACCCAACCAAGGGTGATAAGATTGAAGGTGGACATGCCATCGTTGTGGCAGGATACGACGACAAGATGAAAATTAAGAACACAGTAACCGGGGCAGTTGAAACTACCGGAGCATTTCTAATCCGAAACTCTTGGGGGACTAGTTGGGGTGAAAATGGTTATGGCTGGCTTCCCTACGAATATGTACTTCAGGGACTGGCCGAGGACTGGTGGTCGTTGCTGAAAAATGAATGGGTAGATACGGGCAATTTTAAGCCTTGATAGCTTACCGAAAAGTTGTATAAAAATTAAGAAGACACAAAATAGATTGGGCTAAAACAAATCGAATATGATTAACTCCGGAATCTTGGATATTGTCATTGGGCTGGTTTTCATTTACTTGCTTTATAGTTTGCTGGTTACTATTATTCAGGAAATTATTGCTTCGAATTTTGGATTCAGGGCTAAAATATTAGAGCGAGCCATTTTCCGAATGTTGGAGGATGAGAATAAATTCAACAACAAGTTTGTCAGTGTTTTTTACTTGTTTAAGAAATCGGGAAACGGTGGGAAAGTAAATTCGACTTCAGGTGAATTTTACCGGCATCCATTGATTAAGTTTTTGGGCGAAGACAACAGCCGAAAAAAGCCGGCATACATTAACAGTACAACTTTTTCGAAGGTGATTGTCGATCTGTTGCGGGGTAATGACTTTAAACCAGGTGATGATATCAATTCATTGATTCAAAAAGCATTGGATCAAAGTGCCACCAACTGGGGAAATAAAAAAATAAGTGATGAAACCCTGAGTTTTCTGAAATCTATTTGGGCTGATGCTGATGGTGATATCGGAAAATTTAAGCTCCATTTGGAAAGTTGGTTCAATGAAACCATGGATCGTGCTTCAAGCTGGTATAAAAAGCATACTCAATTTATTTTGTTTTTTGTGGGCTTGGCTATTGCCATTGTATTCAACGTTGACACCCTTAAAATTGTCGATAAACTTGAAAGAGACCCTAAACTGAGGGAACAGCTCGTTCAGCAGGCCAATGCGTTTGTTCAGTCTCACCCCGATTTGGATATTAAGCTGAAGGAGAAGGAAATAGAATACAAAAAATCGATGGCCACGATGCAAAAAACTGACTCCGTCATCGATGCAAATTCTACGAATACCATGCTGAAAGATTCGCTGGAACTGGAAAATTACAAGCTTCTAAAATCACAGAGAGATACTTTATTGAACCGGGCCGAATCATTAATCCAGAAAGACATCAAAAATATTCACCATTCACTTGGGCTGGAATGGGAAAACTATGACCGTAAATCAGGACTTTTTGTATCTCTTCTAAAATCATTGTTCGGATGGATAATTACCGCCATCGCACTATCAATGGGTGCTCCTTTCTGGTTCGACCTTTTGAATAAACTGATGAAGTTACGCGGTTCGGTTGCTACTCCAACTTCGGATGATAAAGAAAAAAAACAAGGATAAACCGATACTGAAAATATGAAATTCGAAAAATCTAATATGATGCCTGCACATGTCAAATCATGAATTTGATATTATTCCTTTTAACGCCTTCGATGGATTCGAATGCAACTTGTGGCGGTTGAAACACGATCGTCCGAAATTTCGCGGACCGGTAATGCTGGTTCACGGAGCAGGTGTTCGTGCCAATATTTTCAACCCTCCCAACGAAGTTAATTTGCTGGATATGCTTGCCGATGCGGGTTACGATGTGTTTCTCGAAAACTGGCGTGCAAGTACTGAATTCCCTGCCAATCAATGGGATCTGGATGTGGTAGCAAAAAACGACCATCCGGCTGCCATTAAAAAAGTATGCGAGGTAAGTGGTTCCGCCTCCTGCAAAGCAATTATTCATTGTCAGGGTTCAACAAGTTTTATGATTTCGGCTGTCGAAGGTTTGGTTCCACAAGTTAAAACGATTGTTACCAATGCGGTTTCACTACATCCTGTTGTGCCTTCGTGGTCGCGTGTTAAATTGGATGTAGTTCTTGAAATTGCTGGTTTGATGACCGATTATCTCAATCCACGCTGGGGAGACGAGGCTCCTGATTTACGTTCGAAATTTTTCAGGACTCTGGTTCTTGCCACGCATTTTGAAAAAGATACCAATGTCGGAAAATTTGTAAGTTTTACTTATGGAGCTGGATTTCCGGCATTGTGGGAGTTGGAAAACCTCAGCGATGAAACCAAAGACTGGATTAGAAATGAATTTGGGCCGGTGCCGGTACATTTTTTCAGGCACATCCGGAAAGGTGTGCACAACGGATCGTTGGTTTCGGTTGATGGAGCCAAACACTATGCTGACAGAATTCCGGCAACCGATGCGCGTTTTGTTTTTTTCGCCGGAAAGCTCAACAAATGTTTCAGGAGTGAAAGCCAGGTGAATTCGTTTGACTATTTCAATGCTCTGAAACCAGGATTTCACAAATTACATTTATATGACACTTATAGTCACTTAGATATATTTCTGGGGAAGAATGCACA
>JBBQMW010000175.1:0-7649 GCA_038329265.1 Bacteroidales bacterium
AAAATAATACTTTCAACTCTTCTATTAAGTGGTATTAATACTAAAAATATTTTAATCCATGAAAGTTTAAAGTTTAAGTAAACTTTCATGGGGTTTTCTAAAATTTCCAGAACAATGGAATCAGGATAATTGAAATAATAAATACCAAAATATTTAATGGAACCCCTACTTTTACAAAATCCATGAATTTATAGTTTCCTATTCCTTGAACAATCAGATTGGTTTGGTAACCAATTGGAGTTGCAAAACTCATAGAAGCGGCAATAGCAATTGCAACAAAGAATGGTTTCGCATCGACTCCCATCTGGTTGGCGGCAGCCATCGCAACCGGAAATGCGATGGCTGCCGCTGCATTGTTGGTAATTAATTCAGTAAAAATGGTTGTAATCAGAAAGATGCATGCCAAAACCCCAACCGACCCCCAGTTTTTCGCAAAATTAATGGCAGTATGGGCAATTCCATCGGCTAGCCCTGAGTTCTGCATGGCTTTGCTTATCCCAAACGAACAGGCAATGGTTATCAGGATGTCCCAACTGATGGCTTTGGTGTATTTTTGGTGCGGCACAATTTTCAGCCAGATCATCAGCATAGCAGCGACTGCCGAGAAAAAGAACATGTCGGCCTGAACATTTTCGAATTTAGGAAGATAATCAGTGGCTGTAGCGCCTGCAATCATCAATACTAAAATCGACAAGGCCATCCACCTTTTTGCTTTACCAGTGCTTTGATTGTGGTCGCCAATGTAAGTTGTCAGGTAAAATATTTTCGAGTCGCCCCAGTTTTTGATAAAACGGTCAGTGGTAAGAAGAATCAGGTTATCACCTTCCTTAAGTTTCAGACTGCGTAAGTTCGAGGTAATGCGCTCGCCGTTTCGGTGCACAGCGATAATTGCAGCCTGATAATGATCGAAAAAATTGAATTCCACAATGGTTTTGCCGATACCCGGAAATCGGGGCGACAAAACAGCTTCGTATTGTTTCAGGTCGCTGGTTTTGACCTGATCTTTAAGCAGGTCAAGTCCTTTTAAGCGGACACTTTGTAACCCTTTAATTGTTTCAATTCCGTTTGATTTTCCTGCAACCAACAGATGATCATCAACTTCGATGGTAAGACCTACGGTTTTTCCTTCGATTTTAGCGCCATCGCGTTCGATTTCTATAATGTCAAATCCTTTGAGTCCCTTATTCCGTCCGTTTTTGAGGATTTGACCAATCAATGAACTTTCTGCCGGTATTACCAGTTCGTAATAGTAATCTTTTTGATCGGAAAGTGGTCGGCGAATAAAATTTTTCTCTCCCGGAAGCAAGTGAACTCCAATATAACTCATGTAAAAATAGCCTGAAAAAGCCAGTGGTACACCAACCATTCCTAATTCGAACATCGAAAATCCGGCATATCCATTATCGAGCATTAATCCATGAACGACAAGGTTTGTTGAAGTACCAATCAGGGTGCAAACACCTCCTAAAATTGTTGCATACGAAAGAGGAATCAGAAACTTTTGAGCCGAAAGATTCAGGTCTTCGGCCCATTTTTTTACAATCGGAGCAAAGATGATTACGATAGGAGTGTTGTTCAAAAAAGCCGACATGAATGAAATTGGGAACATGACCCGCAGAAACAATGATCGGGTATTTCCTCTTCTCCTGGGCAAGAAAAATGTGGCTAAGCGATTTAATGCACCGGATTGGGTAATTCCTTCGCTAACAACAAACAAGATCGCAACGGTTATCATTCCTTTATTCGAGAACCCAGCCAGAACTTCGTTGGCATTAATGGTTCCGAAAATCATGAGGAAGATCAGAGCAGAAAACAAAATTAATCCTGGCCTCATAACCTCCTTGGCCAGGGCAGCAATCATGATAATAATGATAGCCAATACAATAAATCCATGTGCCGTCATAATACAATTCAGTTGTTTATCACATTTTTATTCGCCTTAAAAGTCTTTTAATCCAAGACTCAATTGGGCGAATCAAAAGTAATAAGAATGCTGATTAGCATTTAGGCTTTTATACTTATAATTGAAGTAGTGGTTTTTTAGCTCGACACTTGCACCAAATCAGCTATTCGCAAGTGATTTGGATTCCATAATCCGGATATTTTCAGTTGAAATTTCGATCACTGCCGAATAACCAAGTTGTTCGATGACCAGAGCTACTTTATTTTTGCCCTTTATTTTTACCAGTTTTCCCTGAAGTCCTATCAATGCTCCTGAAACGACTTCAATCTGCTGACCAATTTCAAGTTTTTCATGCGAAATACTAATTTCCAGATCTTGCTGATTGAGCATGATTTTAAGCGATTCAATCTGAGAATCCTGAATGATTGCAGCTTTACCTTCGAACCTGACGTAACTTACCACATAATTCGAATGCAATACAAGATCGTATTCTTTTCGGGAAATATGTACAAATAAATAGCCCGAAATAAGTGGCATTTCAACCCATTTTTTTCGGTCGCTCCATTGCCTGAGCTTGCGCTGCAGCGGCAGATAGGTTTCAATATTCTTTTGCTGAAGTTCAGCTTCCGCTTTTTTTTCAGATCTTGATCTCACATAAACTACATACCAACAATATGGCAATGAATTACTTATTTTTTCCATACCTGATCCCTTACTGCATAGATTCGTTCAATGATATCGACAATTTTTAAACCTTCCAGAGCATTTGTACTGATTGGAGTTTGACCTCGAAGAGTATCGACTACATTCTGAATAACCAGATGGTGGTTTTGAGCTGATCCTTTGTATAGCCCGTAATCATTTGGCGGAGCACTTGCTTCGAGTTCGGGCATTTGATAATCTTTTATGTTGCAGTAATCTACTTCGTTCATATACTGGCCTGCAACCTTAATGGTTCCTTTCTCACCAATAATCGTCATACTGCTTTCCAGATTTTCAAGATAAATAGAAGTTGAATAGTTTAATGTGCCTAATCCTTGGTTTACAAATTCGAAATTTACAATTCCGGTATCTTCAAAATCAGTTAAAGTCTGATGATTGAAATCTTTAAATTGTCCACTGATGTTTTTGATATCGCCAAACAACCAATACATGATATCGATGAAATGCGAAAACTGGGTAAACAGAGTTCCACCATCCAATTGGCCATCTCCGTGCCAGTTTTCATGAGTATAATAGCGTTCGTCACGATTCCAGTAGCAGTTGATCTGAACATGAAAAAGTTTCCCGAGAAGGTTTTCATCCATAACGCTTTTTAGCCAAGCCGATGGGGGAGAGTAGCGGTTCTGCATCACACAGAACACATGACGGCTGCGTTCAAGCGATTTAAATACGATTTTTTCGGCATCAGTCTTTGACAGTGCCATTGGTTTTTCAACCACCACATGCAACCCGTTCTCCAAACCTTTTATTGACATTTCTGCATGTAATCCGTTTGGCGTACAGACATTTAAAACATCCAGTCCGGTTTCTTTTTCCAGAAGTTCATCAAGCGATGAATAAAAAGGAACATCATAGCCGATTTTGCATTCGTCTTTACTCCGGATGTCGCAAACAGCAGCCAATTCAGCATGTGGGTTGCGTAAAATCATTTCAGCGTGACGTTTACCAATGTGTCCCTGACCAACAACTGCAAACCGTATTTTTTCCTTGTCTGACATATTCTGATATACTATTAGATTTTTGACACTTTTCCATTTTCAAGCCGATACTCATCCTGACTTTCAGGACAAACGGCCAAACCTTCTGAATTGAATTTTAATTTATGTCCGTATTCGCTCATCCAACCTGTTTGACGAGCAGGATTTCCAACCACCAACGCATAATCCGGAATGTTTTTGGTGACCACAGCACCTGCACCTACAAAAGCATATTTGCCGATATTAATACCGCAAACGATGGTTGCGTTGGCTCCAATTGTAGCGCCAATTTGCACCAAAGTTGGTTTGTATTCGTCTTTTCGGGCGATTGCACTGCGCGGATTAATCACATTCGTAAAAACAGCTGATGGTCCCAAAAAAACATCATCTTCGCAAATCACGCCTGTATAAACCGAAACATTATTTTGGATCTTTACCCGGTTTCCTATCCTGACTTCAGGAGAAATAACTACATTTTGACCAATCGAGCATTGCAGTCCGATTGTGCAGTTCGTCATGATGTGTGAAAAATGCCAGATTTTGGTTCCTTCACCAATCTCGCAATCTGAGTCAATTACCGCGGTTTCGTGAGCAAAAAAGTGTGTTCCCATTAGTTGAAAAATTCCCGAATAGCCGAAGTAATGTATTTTAATTCTTCTTCGGTGAGTTCGGTGTGCATGGGCAAAGATAATACTTGTTCCGAAAGTACCTCGGAAACGGGGAAGTCTCCTTTTTGGTAGCCCAGATACTGGTATGCGTCCTGAAGATGAAGAGGCAGCGGATAATAAATCATGCAAGGAATTCCTTTGGATTGAAGGAATTTTTGAAGATCATCGCGTCGTCCCGGCACTTTTATGGTGTATTGATGAAAACTGTGTGAGCTGTATGAAACTCTTGCTGGGATTGAAAGTCCTGAAATGCCATTTAATTCCCTGTCATAAAATTCCGCAACAGCTTGTCGTTCGAGCACATATTGATCGAGGTATTTTAATTTTACATCAAGAATTGCAGCCTGAAGCGCATCCAGTCTGGAATTCAGCCCAATTTGCTGATAAAAATAGCGTGTACTCATGCCATGATTGGCAATTGAACGCATGGTTTTAGCAAGTTCATTATTATTGGTGAATAGAGCACCTCCATCGCCAAAAGCACCCAAATTTTTCGTCGGAAAAAATGAATTGCAGGCAATATCGCCAATAGTACCGGCTTTTGCGGTCATTCCATTCCTGAAAATATATTCAGTTCCCAGAGCCTGACAAGCATCTTCGATTATGAACAGGTTATTCTCGCGGGCAATTTCAGTCAACGATTCCATGTCAGCACATTGGCCATAAAGATGTACCGGAACAATGGCTTTTGTATGATGGTTTATATGCTGTTTGACAAGCTCCGCGTTGATATTAAAAGTATTTGGATCGACATCGACCAGAACAGGCTTCAGTTTCATCAAAGCCAATACTTCGAGTGTTGAAATAAAGGTGAAAGGAGTTGTAATTACTTCATCGCCTTCTTTTAAATCCAGCGCCATCATTGCAATCTGTAGAGCATCAGTTCCGTTTCCACAGGTAATTACATGCTCAACATCCAGATAGTTTTTCAGATTGGCTTCAAACTCACCAACCTTGCCTCCTTTGACAAAAACTGAAGATTGAATCATATGCTGCATTTCAAGATCAATCTCACTTTTTATTTTTAGATACTGACCATACAGATCAACCATTTGAATATTCATCGGAAGTATTTATTTGTAAAACTGACATGTTTTTTAGATATGTTACGGGTATAATTCATTCAAATTCCCTAACATTATCGGAAAACAAAAATATGAATTGTTTAAACAGGAATGATTGCTTTTATGAAACAAATTGTTGTTTTTGTATCGGTTGATCAATCAATCAGCTTTTTATATTCTATTTATTTGTTGATAAACTGCTGAAATAAAATGGATTAAAAATAAAAAATGAATTATTGATTTCAGGTGTTTGTATTTTAAATTTAAAAGTATATTTTTGCAACCGCTTTTGAAAAACAAAAGCACATGAGGATGACTCAGTAGCTCAGCTGGTAGAGCACATCCCTTTTAAGGATGGGGTCTTGGGTCCGAATCCCAACTGGGTCACGTAGTACAAAAATTAAACCCTTGTAAATCAAAAGATTACAAGGGTTTTTTAATTTTCTTCGGACAACTTTTCGGACAAAATAATTGTATCGCTCCTAATACATATTTCATTTTTCAGCGGTAAATGATACAAAAAAGCCCTGACCAACGCGTGATCAGGGCAAAAAATAATGTACCATACGATACAAAATAATGCAATTTTATTTCGAAAGCAGCTTAAAGCTGCCACCACCTTTCTTAAAGTTTGGGATGATGGCATTAAATAACGACAACAGAAAATTGACGATTGAATTATCTTTTTCCGTTGGGGTCAACCGGGCAATTAGATCAATGAATCCAAGCAAGCCCAGAATTAAAGCTCCCCAATTATCTAAAATGAAATTGGAAGTAGTTTCCTGTCCAATGTTTGTTTGTTCAGGATTAACCGGAACACCTCCTTCCTCCTGGATCATTGGTTCAGGTGCAACATTGCCAACATCAGCCATAAAGGAATTTTGGTTAGGCATTGAAGCCTGAATAGGAGAGGATGGCATTACTACAATTAATCCAACCAGCAAGATCAACAAAGAAAATAGTGTTCTCATTTTGTTTGAATTTTGGTTTATAAATGAATAAGATGTTCAAACTTCGGTGTTTCGACTTAGCCACGAAAGGACAGAAAGTAAGCCACACACAGGTACTGTTCTATCAGAAGTTTTTCTGCTCCGACTCTTCATTTTCAGTTTCCTCATTTAAACTTCGTTCCCGACGTTCTGCCCGTCGCGCCAGTCGTTTTTCCTTTCTGGTTTCTGGAAATTGCGGAATCAGAACAGTCTCCTGTACATTGCCTTCTCCACGTTGCTTCAGCTTGCCAATTCTCTGTTCCAATCCGGCAACATAGATTCCGGTTTGGATATTTGTGATCTTCGATTTATCAAGCAATCTGATTGCAGCGATCAGCCCGGCCAAAATTCCGGCTAAGAAAACGGCTGTCCATTTCCATATTGATGCAAAAATATTTCTCATGGCTGAACGATTAAAAGTGAATTTTGAGAATAGTTACGGACATCGGAATGCACCCAGGAAACATGGTCTTCAATACAGGTAATCCCCAGAACCATCCAGTTCTTGCGGATATATTCACGAACTTACTCGGCAGTTGCATTCGCAAACAGTTTGTCGCTTGCCCTTCCATGTGCGTGTTGTGAAGTGAATGAAAACAGGGACGAATCCGGAGTTCGGATTCCTGACCAGTTGCGATCGCCACCAGTCAGCCAATTGTTGATAGTAACTGCTCCAAAATGATCACGGAGCATTTGGTCTGCTTTGATCAAACGCGAATCAAGCAATCCGATCAAAATATTTTGCCGATTTTCAAAGCTCAAATACAATTCCTTTGGAATGTATTCATCCAGAAAAAGGTTTTTTGTCAATGGAATTCGCTTCATGGATTTTACTGTTTTCTTTTGTGAGTGATATTTTTAGTAAACATCAGTTCAGTGATGGCCGTTTCGTGTTCTGAAAGCTTTGCTGAATGAGCGTTTAAACGCATGTCCATTGTTTTATGAGTGGCACTGCAATTGGTCGAAAAATTCGACTGATTGTTTTGCAACAGACCAACAGTCACATTCAGTGCATTCACCGATTTGGTTAACTCCTCAGTAACACTAATGTGTTTGGACAGAAAATATCCGATAATACCCAAAAGCAGTACGATTAATCCGCCTGCCACCATGAGCAGGTATTTTGCAACTTCAGCATCCATAGGTGTTTTGTTTGCAAAAATGCGTGGGATATTCAAGCTCCAAAAGGACAGGTTTCACGACATAAAAAAAAGCCTTTCGGCTTTTTTTGAGTGATTTAGAAAGGTAGGTCATCTTCATTTTCTTCCACCGGCTTGATTTTCTTTGAAGATTTCTTTGCCTTTGGTTGTTTTTCAGGCTCTGGA
>JBBQMW010000176.1:0-7555 GCA_038329265.1 Bacteroidales bacterium
CGACCAACCATCCACAAATAAACATTAGATACCAGTAAGTTATAAACGATTTTAAAATGGTAATTTTACTTGCTATTTTAATGCTTCTGTCCGGTATTGAAGCGGTGTAATTCCCGTTTCACGCCTGAAAAATTTGGTAAAATACGACTGGTCTTCAAAATTCAATTGGTTGGCAATTTCCGAAACATTCAGGTTGGTATGAACAAGCAGCCGTTTAATTTCAAGCAACTGCTTGGCTTTTATAATTTGAGAGGAAGTTTTTCCTGTCAGTTGCTTGACGGTTTGTGTCAGATGGTTGGCTGTAACGCCGACCATTCGGGAATAATCGCTCAGCGAAAGATTTTTCTGGTGATTTTCTTCCACCAGATGAAAGAATCGTTTAACCAAAATCTGTCCTTTTCCTTTATTCACAAGGTTTTCATTCATCGGATAGCGGGCAGCGCAGGTTGTAAGTATTAAATCAAGAATTGAACGCAGTAATTCGGTTTTAAAATCACCGGTTCGATTTGACTCTGCAATACTTTGCCTGAATAAAATCTCAAGAAAACGAATATCATTTTCATTATCAAGCATCAACGGTGGATTATCCTGATGAATGGTGTAAAAAAACGGAAATTCAATCAAACTGTTTTGATTGCTGCGGTTGAGAAGATAAAAATCGGAAGTGAAGATAAAAATATAGCCTTCGATATCATTCGAAAGTTCGAGCTTGTGCGCCTGTCCGGGTGACATAAAAAAAACGCAGGGCGGTTTTATCTCATACTTATTGGCATCAATCACATGATAACCTGAACCTTTCAACAAATACAACACTTCGAAAAAATCGTGACGATGCGGGTATTTCACACTGAAATGCCGGTTAGCATCGAAAACTTCAGCCTGAAACTGCTGACTTTTCCGCTCAGGAGTACTGAAATTATCGAGACTGTAAACAGGAAGTAGTTCAGCAGGTTGTTTCATCAAGTGATTATTTACTATTTAGAGTATCCTTTTGAGTACCTAAATGGATGAAAATTGAGCTTTTATCCGTTGCCGTTGACTTCAGTCAATGGATTAAAGAATGACCAATGATCTGGGCTTTAGCCCAATTTACTGTGGCTAAAGCCATTGGGTTTTAATTGTAATCTATCCGTCAGCTGAAGCTGACGGCAAAGGATAACGGGTGTACGACAAAATTCCCTTCCTTCATTTTCACTCACCCCCGGTGCGCTTCGCTTACCTCGCCCCTCTCTACTCGTAGATAGGGGAAAAGCCCTGCTTGCGGGGCTTGGGGGTGAGTGGGAAAAATTATAAACCACAAACTATCCTGATCAAAAATCAAGGTTAGGTACAAAAAGGGAAAAATGTCGTACACCCAAGGATAACTTAGGTACTCAAAAGGATATTCAAATTTACTATTTAGCTATTTACCATTTATTCAGCCAAACAAGGAAAAAAAACAGCAAATAGTAAATGGTCTAATTGTCAATTTTTAATCAACCTGTTCCAGCATGGCATCGCGCTCTTTCAGGAATACTGAAAGGCGTTCGATGTTACTGCGGGTAATGGCAACTCTTCCGGAGCGAATAAACTGGGTGACTCCAAAAACGTTTAATTCATCGAACAATTGTTGTGTTTCGTCTGAATGACCGGTCTTTTCAATCACCACATATTCGCGGGTAAGTTCAAGGATTCGGGCTCCCGAATTGCGAACAATTTTCTCCACTTTATCCGATTCGAACAAAAACTCGGTCGAAACTTTATACAGGGCTATTTCCTGAAAGATCATTTCGTCGTTGGTATTTGCATAAACCTTCATGACATCCACAATTTTCTCCAGTTGTCCAACAACTTTTTCAACCCTGTCGGGAGTTTCTCGAATCACGATAGTAAATTTAAACACTCCTGAAATAGCTGATTCAGAAACTGTTAAACTATCAATATTAATTTTTCGACGAGTAAAAACAATCGTTATCCGACTGAGTAACCCAATATGGTCTTCCGAAAAAACGGTTAAGATATATTCTTGTTTCATGTTATTTTGATTTTAAAAATTGAGGAAAAAGAAATAAGAAAAAAGGAAAGCCAATTTTCATCATTCTTGTTATTAATTCGATTGTTCATATTCTTTCTTTCAAAAGTCTGGTTATTAAATTAATGGCTGCACTCCCTTGAAACCTGGAACTTGAAACTTGAAACTTGAAGTTCGCTTATGGTTCGAGTATAATATCTGAAATTGAAGCTCCTGTCGGGATCATTGGAAAAACGTTATCTTCCTGTTCAACCACCACTTCAAGCACATACGGGCCTTTGTGATCGAGCATTTCCTGAATTGCACCTTCCAACTTTTCGCGCGAAGTTACTTTCTGAGAAGCTAATCCGTAAGCTTTGGCAATTCCAACAAAATCCGGATTTTTCATTTCAGTGAACGAATACCTTTTTTCGAAGAAAAGTTGCTGCCATTGGCGCACCATCCCCAGGAAATTATTATTCAGAACAATGATTTTAACGTCGATATTGTACTGAGAAATTGTACCTAATTCCTGAATGGTCATCTGGAAACCACCGTCACCAACCATCGCAAATACAACACGGTCGGGGCGTCCAATCTTGGCTCCCATTGCAGCGGGCAAACCATAACCCATTGTTCCCAAGCCTCCGGAAGTAACATTACTCCGCGATTGTGAAAATTTAAAATATCGGGAAGCTATCATTTGTTGCTGACCAACATCGGTCACCAAAACAGCATTGTGATCGGTCTTTTCGGATGCAATGCGAACCACTTCGCCCATGGTTAGTCCAATCTTTTTCGGATAAACATCGTGCAAAATTACCTTTTCGTATTCAATTTTGTCGCAAGCCCTGAATTCGTTGAGCCAGTCCTGATGCGAATTGGCATTCACATTATCAATCAACATACGGAGCGATTTTTTTGCATTTCCCAAAACTGGCGCATCGGCATGGATGATTTTGTTGATCTCCGCCGGATCGACTTCAAGATGAACTATTTTAGCTTGACGGGCATAAGCAGCAACCTTTCCGGTTACGCGGTCGTCGAAACGCATTCCGATAGCGATAACCACATCAGCTTCATTGGTTTTGATATTCGGGCCATAATTTCCATGCATCCCGAGCATCCCAACATTGAGCGAATGGTCGCTTGGAAGTGCTGAAAGTCCCAATAAAGTCCAGGCTGCCGGAATTCCGGTTTTTTCAATAAATTCCTTCAACTCAGCTTCGGCATGTGCCAAAACAACACCGTGACCAAACAACACGATTGGTTTCTTCGCTGCATTGATAATATCAGCAGCATCTTTTACCTGGAACGGGTCGACAGGATATTCAGGTAAATAACTTCTGATTTTGGTGCATTTTTTATACTCAAAATCGAATTGAGTAAACTGAGCATCCTTGGAAATATCCAGTAAAACCGGACCCGGACGACCAGTGAGTGCAATATGAAATGCCTTGGCAATGGCTTCCGGAATTTCATCGGCTGAGGTAACCTGGTAATTCCATTTGGTTACCGGCATCGAAATGCCAACTACATCCGATTCCTGAAAAGCATCTGTTCCGAGCAGTGCTGAAGCTACCTGACCAGTGATGCAAACCAATGGAATTGAATCGATCAGTGCATCGGCCAAACCAGTAATCAGGTTGGTGGCTCCGGGGCCTGAAGTAGCAAAGCATACACCGACTTTGCCGGTCACTTTGGCATATCCTTCCGCTGCATGGATTGCTCCCTGTTCATGACGGGTAAGGTAGTGAGTTACTTGTTGGTCGTAATCGTAGAGTGCATCATATATGGGCATGATCGCACCTCCCGGATACCCGAAAATGGTATCAACGCCTTCTTCCAGAAGGGATTTTATAACAGCTTCTGAGCCGCTTATTCGCTGTGTTGCCATTGTATTTTAATTTTTTGTTTATTTTCAATATTTAAGTTCGAAGTGCCTAGAGTTCGGAGTGCCTAGAGTTTTAACTCCGAACTTTAGGCACTCTAGTTCACTTTAGGCACTTTCTCTAATCAATCAATCGTATTGCTCCGAGATCTGCCGACGAAACCATGCTGGCGTAGGCTTTCAACGCTTTGCTCACCTGACGGTCGCGCGGAGCTGGCATAAAGGCACCTTTCCCTTTTTCCAATTCTTTTATCCTTCTTCCGGCCAATTCTTCTTCGCTAAGCAGAACATCTATTTTGCGGGTCATGATGTCAATTTCTATTAAATCTCCATCCTGAATCAGAGCGATTTCGCCACCCGAAGCTGCTTCCGGAGAAACATGTCCGATTGACAAACCGGAAGTACCGCCCGAAAAACGACCGTCGGTAATTAACGCACAAGCCTTGCCAAGGTTCATCGATTTGATGTACGAAGTTGGATACAACATTTCCTGCATACCCGGCCCACCTTTTGGTCCTTCGTAAATGATGACTACCACGTCACCGGCCTGCACTTTGTCGCCAAGAATTCCGTTGCAGGCATCGTCCTGCGATTGGAATACCCTGGCAGTTCCTTTAAAATGATAGACTGAAGGATCAACTCCGGCTGTTTTCACGATACAGCCATTCCGGGCAATGTTGCCGTAAAGTACAGCCAATCCGCCATCTTTGCTGTATGCGTTTTCATAATTACGAATACATCCATGAGCGCGGTCGGTATCTAATTCTTTGTAATATTTTTCCTGAGAACCCATTACCAGGTTACGTCCGCCACCGGGTGCTGATTTATATCTCCGGATGGCATCTTCGGTTACAGTCGGAGCCATTACATCGTATTGAGCAAGAGCTTCAGCCAAAGTGCGTCCATCGGCACGTGGAACAGTGGAATCAAGCATTTTCGCACGATCAAGTTCAGCCAGAATTCCCAAAATTCCACCGGCACGGTTTACGTCTTCCATGTGATAACTTCCGCTTGGTGCAACTTTACAAAGGTTTGGAGTTATGCGCGATAATTCATCAATGTCCTTCATGGTAAAATCAACTTCTCCTTCAGCGGCAATCGCCAAAATATGCAATACCGTATTGGTTGAACCGCCCATCGCAATATCGAGTTTCATTGCATTTTCGAATGCAGCTTTTGTTGCAATATTTCGTGGGATCACATTTTCATTGCCATTTTTATAATAATCGTAGGTCATATCAACGATCCGGTTTGCAGCTTCGTCGAATAAACGCCTGCGATTGGCATGGGTAGCCAGTATCGAACCATTACCCGGAAGCGCCAAACCCAATGCTTCTGCCAGGCAATTCATGGAGTTGGCGGTAAACATTCCGGAGCATGAACCACAGGTTGGACAGGCATCTTTTTCAACTTTGGCAATCAGATCATCGGAAACCGAACTGTCGGCTGCCATCACCATAGCATCAACCAGATCGTACATTTTGCCATCGATTTTACCGGCTTCCATCGGGCCGCCAGATACAAAAATGACGGGAATATTCAGGCGCATGGCAGCCATCATCATTCCGGGAGTAATTTTATCGCAGTTCGAAATACAAACCATCGCATCGGCACGGTGCGCGTTGCACATGTATTCAACGCTATCGGCAATCACATCGCGCGATGGCAATGAGTATAACATCCCATCATGACCCATCGCAATTCCATCGTCGACAGCAATCGTATTGAATTCGGCTGCAAAACACCCTTTTTGCTCAATGATTCCTTTGATGTACTGACCAACATCATGAAGATGCGCATGACCCGGAACAAACTGTGTGAATGAGTTTACAACGGCGATTACCGGTCTTCCAAAATGTTCTTCCTTCATACCATTTGCCCGCCAGAGGCTTCTTGCTCCAGCCATCCTACGTCCTTCGGTAGTAGTAGTAGCTGATCTTAATCGTTTTTGCATATTATCTGGTTTTAAATTATTTCTAAAAAAAAGCCTTTCTCATTGGTTTGAGAAAGGCTTCTAAGACTTATAGCTTACATTATACCATTCTCATTCAGCTTGAAGGAGGACCACCACGCTGACAATGACTAGAGATATAATGCTGATATTTTTCATTACTGCTGTTGTTTATTGTTGGCAAATGTAGAAATTAATTTGAACTTCCAAAATTAATTTGAAAGTAAAATACTTCTTTGTCTGAAAAACTAAAACAAGAACTACACTTTCAGTTCACTTTTACAGATAAATCGGTATAGAAAGCTACAATCTCACATCCTAAAACATTAATTATCCTGATGGGTGAACGACAAAAATCCCTTTTTCTGAATCAATCATGCTGCCTTATGATTCTGAGTAATTAACTCAACTTGTTTTTGGCTACATGGTAGCTCAGATATGATTTTCAAAAGCTCTTTTACCTTATGCCCATTAAAAGATCGATACACGACTCCTCCCATTGTTTTGATCAGTGTCCATCTTTGGCGCAGTATATGTTTGAAAAAGCGAAAAGATGTTCCTTACAATGATATAAATCAAGTCACCTCTTCATACTGCTCTTAAACAAGATTTTCATAGCGATTTAATTCGTATCATTAAGCAGAAATTTACAATTAGAACATAAAATACAGTCGCAACAATTTGGTTTCAATTTACAAATTATTGATGCGAAATCAAGTATTGCCGTGCTCGTCCGCATATGTATATAGCAGGTAAATGCTAGTGCGGCAATCAGCACTCTTGAATTAAGGATTTGTAATCCTTTGGCATGGCGAGCAATAGTATGAAAGTGTTAAATGAGACGGGTATTCAGGAGAAGTTGCCACCGACAGTATGATGGTTCGAACAATATGGATGGAAAGCAAAATCAGATTTCAGCAACCAATGCCCTTCTGATTTTCCGTTTAACAGTTCTTGAATTTTTTACACAAATCTGAATAGCAGTTAACTCAGTGGCCTTAAGTTTGCCCACAATTTCATAATCTATTTCTTCAACCGAATAGATATTTTCAAAATTGGTTTTGTTAAATTCAGCAATCTGCGGACCATAAACGTAAGTCTCTAAAGGAAAACCCCAACCGCTTTCGGCAATAGGTTTGTGAGCTTCAAAATAGTAACAATTGAAATTTATTTCGGGCAAATCAATACACCCATGAATTTTCTCAACATTAACCGGAATATAATCTTTACTGGTAGGGAGTGTTGCAATTTAAGGTGTTTTCCTGATTCGTTGCCAGAACAATAAAATATTTGTTTTTTTCCTTTCCGCCATTGGGAAAATAAAAAGGAGTGAAATACAAAATATTTCCAGGCGTGTACATTCTTAATCGTTAATATAGCTGAGTAACTGATTGAAGTGATTCTGTTCCACAAAGGTATCCTTGCCTTTTTCATCCAGATACCAGGTCAAATCAATCTTTTCATCAGAAGAGTTGGTCAACCGGTTTTCAAATAAATCGAGTAATCCCTTACTTTTTGCGATAGTGTACCAATTAGAATTTTTCTGATGAGTCCGTTTTACCAGATCAATTGCAGTTAATGATCCGAAATGTTCAACAACTAAGTTGAGCATATCAATCTCATTATCGCTAAATTCATCATCAGAAAAACCGGTAATAGGTTTAATGTAAGTAGAATCAACTTTCTTTTCGATAGTAACATAATCCTTCAACAAAAGAGGTTC
>JBBQMW010000177.1:0-7417 GCA_038329265.1 Bacteroidales bacterium
TGAAGGAAGACCAGTGAAAACAATCAGTATAAATAATTCAATCAGTGTTTTATTTACCCAAAGGTAGCTGCCTTCGGAAATAGTGCCAAAGGTATAACCAGGAATTGAGG
The DNA here is from genome assembly GCA_038329265.1 of Bacteroidales bacterium. Classification (GTDB taxonomy): domain Bacteria; phylum Bacteroidota; class Bacteroidia; order Bacteroidales; family Prolixibacteraceae; genus Aquipluma. The sequence continues at coordinate 111 of JBBQMW010000177.1, forward strand.
GATAAGCCACAAAATAAAAAAGAAGCAGCATGGTTCCGAAAATTGAAGCCCAACGTACAAAGAGTCCTACAAATAAGGAAAGCCCAATCAATATTAGTCCCCATACATTTAGGAAATCAACAATCTTCATAATATCAGGAGAAGAAGCCATCCAATGGAAAATATCTGAAAAGAACCACTTCGATCCCAATAAATACATTTTCGAACTCCAACCGTTAATAAAAAGCTTTGAGATACCTTCATACAAAAAATGCCAACCAATCAGAATCCTTAATACCGTGAGAAGATAAATTACATACTTTTTCATATTAATGCAAATTAAGGGTTGAAATACAATAAGTTGTAAATAATTTAATAACATATATGCCATGCACCCTGAACAACGTTTTAAAGTTAACAAATTCATGAATATCAAAGAGTGTCAAAGATGCGGTTCATCGGATCAGTTACAAAAAAGGCTCCCTGCTTTCGCAAAGAGCCTTTCGGTATCATTTTCAACTCCCCTATTCCCATCGCCTAATAGTGATGGGAGTTTTAGAAAGTGAAAGTTCTTAATATTCGAGCTTTTAAATGTAACATTTCGATCTTAGCCGACACCAAGTCTCCTTTGTGGGATTTAGGGGGCTTTTAGTTCTTTACAACCCACTCAGCAATCCAGTCGCCCACATCCGAAGTTGAATAGGATTTATCTACGGCAATGTCAATGGTTACAACTTTGGCATCGAGTGAAGCATCAACCGCTTTGCGGATGATGGAGCCTTCAGCCTGAAGATCGAAGGCGTATTCGAACATCATGGCTGCCGACAAAATGGTGGCAACCGGATTGGCAATGTTTTTACCGGCTGCCTGAGGATAGGATCCGTGAATTGGTTCAAATACCGAAGTGTGAATACCAATGGAAGCAGACGGTGACAAACCCAATGACCCAGTAATTACGCTGGCTTCGTCGGTTAGAATATCGCCGAACATGTTTTCGGTCACCATTACATCGAAGTTTTTCGGCCACTGAATAATCTGCATGGCTGCATTATCCACAAACATGTATTCTGTAGTCACTTCAGGATAAGTCGGAGCCATTTCCTGAGCAATTTCGCGCCACAAACGCGAACTTTCCAATACGTTCGCTTTGTCAACCACAGTCAGTTTCTTATTGCGCTTAATGGCAAATTCATAACCAAGTTTCAGGATACGTTCAACTTCCAACCTTGTATAAGTACAAGTATCGAAAGCAGTATTTCCGTTATCGAGACGGCCTTTTTCTCCAAAATAAATACCACCTGTTAATTCGCGGATGGCTACAAAGTCAGCTCCTTCAATCAACTCCCGGCGAAGCGGTGATTTGTGCAGCAACGAAGGAAAAGTTACTACCGGACGAATGTTGGCATACAAACCGAGTTTTTTGCGCATCAGCAACAAACCCTGCTCCGGACGAACCGTTGCTTTTGGATTGTTGTCGTATTTTGGGTCGCCAATGGCACCAAAAAGAACAGCATCAGCCTGCATACACAATTCGTGGGTTGAATCGGGATATGGCGCTCCAAACTCGTCGATGGCACACGCACCTGTCAGTGCATATTCGTACTCTAATTCGTGGTTAAATTTGACGGCAACCGCCTTTACTACTTTCATGGCCTGTTCGATGATTTCAGGTCCGATCCCGTCGCCGGGAAGAATGGCTAATTTTAACTTCATTGATATGGTTTTTTTTATTTTTCAATTAAATTCAGCATTCGCATGGTAGCTTTGATGGCCGCAGCAGTCTGGTCGGAGTCGAGTCCACGGGTTTTGAATTCGTGTCCCAATTCCCAGATGATGACTGTTTCGACCAAAGCATCGGTTTGTCCTCCCGGGGGAATCGTTACCGAATAATCGAGCAATTTTGGGAAAGGCTTGGAAAGTTCGCTGTAAACCGATTGAACCGCGTTCATAAATGCGTCGTACATTCCATCTCCGGAAGCTGACGCCTGATATTTCTCACCTTTAATCTGCAATGATAAGGTTGCAGAAGGCTTTAGTCCCATTCCGTGCGAAAGGGAATAATTTACCAGTTTTATAGACGCCTCGCCAGCCTCTGAATTAAGAACATCGGCTACAATGTACGGAAGGTCTTCAATGGTAACTGTTTCCTTGCGATCACCCAATTCAATAATGCGATCGGTAACCAACTTCAGCGAAGGAGCATCAAGCTCAATGCCCAATTCTTCCAGGTTATTTTTGATGTTTGCTTTTCCTGAAGTTTTTCCGAGTGCATAAACGCGTGTCCGTCCAAAACGTTCGGGGAGTAAATCGTTGAAATACAAATTATTTTTGCTGTCGCCATCGGCATGAATTCCGCTGCATTGCGTAAACACAAATTCGCCAATCAACGGCTTGTTAGTCGGAATACGGATTCCGGAGAAGGATTCAACCAGCCTTGAAATCTTATTGAGCATGGTTTCGTTTACCTTGGTTTCCATTTTCAGGTGATCCTTTACGGTAGCAATCACACTCGAAAGTGGAGCATTCCCAGCCCGTTCACCCAAGCCGTTAACTGTCGTGTGAACGGTTCTGATTCCGGCTTTGATGGCATGAAATACATTGGCACAGGCCAAATCGTAATCGTTATGGGCATGGAAATCAAATTGAGCTTCGGGGAATGATTCAATCATTTCGCGACAAAACTCATAAGTCTCATCCGGATCAAGTATTCCGAGTGTATCGGGCAACATGATGCGATCGATGTTCAGTTTCAACAATTCGGAAACCATAAAATGCACGTAATCCCTTGAATTACGCATGCCATTCGACCAATCTTCGAGGTAAACATTGACACGAATACCCAATTCTTCGGCATATTGAACCGACTTTTTGATGTCTTCAACATGTTGTTCAGGAGTTTTCCGGAGCTGTTGTGTGACATGTTTATAGGAACCTTTGCAAAGCAAATTGAGCACTTTTCCTCCTGCTGAATGGATCCAGTCAAGTGAAATTTTTCCGTCAACAAAACCAAGAATTTCAACTTTTTCCAGATGGCCCTTTTCCCTTGCCCATTCCATCACGCGTTTAGCAGCCAGAAACTCACCTTCGGAAACTCGGGCTGAGGCAATTTCGATCCGGTCGACTTTCACATCTTCCAGCAAAATCCGGGAGACACTAAGTTTTTCCAGATCGGTAAACGATACTCCTGAGGTCTGCTCTCCATCTCTCAGCGTGGTATCCATAATACTGAGTACCTGATTTTTAACCACTATAACTTTTCCTGTCATAATCAATCTATTTTTCAAACTCAGCGATCTCTTCTTTCATGCTGATCAAATAATCAATGTCGTCGAGTCCGTGTGTCAAACAATGTTTTTTGTACGGATTGATTGTAAAATCAGCCGAATCACCTGTTGCGCAGATGGTGAATTTCTGATTCTGAAGATCAACCTCAAACGAAGTATTCTGATCGGCGTTAATCGCTTCAAATATTTTTTCCAGATACTCCGGAGATACAACCACCGGAAGGATGCCATTGTTCAAAGCATTTCCCTGAAAAATATCGGCAAAGAAACTGGAAACAACCACGCGAAAGCCATAATCATAAATTGCCCAGGCAGCGTGCTCTCGGCTGGAGCCACTTCCGAAGTTCTTGCCACCAACCAATATTTTACCTGAATATTTTGTCTGATTTAGCGGAAAGTCAACTATTGGCTGGTTGCTTTTGTCGTAACGCCAGTCGCGGAAAAGGTTATCGCCAAATCCTTTGCGTTCAACTGCCTTCAGGAAACGGGCCGGAATAATCTGGTCAGTATCAATATTTTCGATGGGCATTGGAACTGCCGGTGATGTTAGTGTTAAAAATTTATCGTAAGCCATATTTTAAATATTAGATGCCCCTCCAACCTCCCCGAAGGGAAGGCTTTTGGGAGCCTGTATTTGTTGTTTATCGTTTCAAATTCCCCCTTCGGGGGTTAGGGGGCTCTTACAAAAATTCTCTCGGATCAGTAATCTTCCCTGTTATGGCAGCTGCAGCAGCAGTCAACGGACTGGCGAGCAAAGTACGTGCACCCGGTCCTTGGCGGCCTTCGAAGTTGCGGTTCGAGGTGGACACCGAATATTTCCCTTCCGGAATTTTATCGTCGTTCATAGCCAGACAGGCAGAGCACCCGGGCTGACGCAGCGCAAAACCTGCAGCTTCCAGTATCTCGACCAATCCTTCGGCAATAATTTGTTTTTCAACAGCGCGCGATCCGGGAACAATCCATGCAGTTACATTTTCTGCTTTCTTTTTGCCTTTCACAAACTGTGCAAAAGCGCGGAAATCTTCAATACGACCATTGGTGCAACTTCCAACGAAAACATAGTCGATTTGCTTACCGACCATTTTGTCGCCCTGATTGTAGCCCATGTATTTCAACGATTTCTCGTAGGTCAATTTATCATTTCCGACCAAACCATCGCTGACAGGAACATTCTTAGAAATGCCTATTCCCATTCCGGGATTGGTTCCGAAAGTGATCATCGGTTCCATGTTGGCTGCGTCAAATTCATAAACCATATCGAATACTGCATCAGCATCCGATTTTAGGGTTTTCCAGTAAGCCAGAGCTTTATCCCACTCTTCACCCTTTGGCGCGAATTGACGACCTTTTACATAGTCGAACGTGGTCTGATCAGGAGCAATGAGACCGCCACGGGCACCACATTCGATGCTCATGTTACAAAGTGTCATACGACCTTCCATCGATAGACTTTCGATGGCAGATCCGGCAAATTCCACAAAATGCCCTGTTCCGCCTGAAGTTGAAATCTGAGCAATAACATAAAGCGCAATATCTTTTGCAGTTACACCTTTGTTCAGTTTGCCATTGACCGAAATCAACATTTTCTTCGGTTTGGGCTGCATAATGCATTGACTTGCCAACACCATTTCCACTTCGCTGGTTCCAATACCGAAAGCGATTGCTCCGAAAGCGCCGTGGGTTGAAGTGTGACTGTCGCCGCAAACAATGGTCATCCCCGGCTGGGTAATCCCCATTTCAGGGCCAATGATGTGAACAACTCCATGACCTTCGCTTCCTAATCCGTGATAAACGATGCCGTGAGTGGCACAGTTTTTCTTCAGCATTTCCACCTGATTGCGCGACAGCTCGTCTTTAATGCTCAGGTGCTGATCGATGGTTGGCACATTATGATCGGGAGTGGCAACAGTTTTCTCCGGACGAAGCACCTTGGCCCCCCGTTTTTCTAAGCCAAGAAATGCAACCGGACTGGTCACTTCGTGAATCAGATGCTGGTCGATGTATAATACGCTTGGGCCGCCTTTAACCTCTTTCACCACGTGCGAATCCCAAATTTTGTCGAATAAAGTTTTTGTTTCCATTGTAATTATTTAAGGGCCTCACCCCCAGCCCCTCTCCTTAGGAGAGGGGAGTTAGGCGCTGCAAAAATTAATCTTTTAATATTCATTCGGAGCTTTTTCTCCTCTCCTTCAGAGGGGTTGGGGGAGGCTGTTATTCCGCCTTTGCCATTGTTCCTCCCGGGATTTTATTAATCGCATCCAAGAATGCTTCGACTGAGGCAGTAATAATATCGGTATTGGCACCAAAACCATGGTAAATACCTTCGTCATGTTTTACCTGCATGTGCACTTTACCCATATCATCGCTTCCTCGGTTTATGGCCTGAATCAGGAATTCTTCCAAAACCACTTTACGGTGAATAATTTTCTTGACAGCTTTCAATGCAGCATCAACTGGGCCATTTCCTGAGGCAGTTGCTTCCATTATTTCACCGGCAATATTCAGACGAACATTGGCAATCGGAGTTAATCCTTTTCCTGTAACCACCTGAAGATAATCTAGTTTCACGCGGCGTTCTTTCTGAGTCACGTCACCTAAAAGAGCAGCAACATCATCATCTTTAACGTCTTTTTTCTTATCCGCCAGTTTCACGAACTGCTCGTAAACTTCGTCCAGTTTCTCTTTGTCCAGTTCAAAACCCATCAATTCCAAACGATGTCTCAGTGCGGCACGTCCGCTGCGGGCAGTCAACACAATGCTTGATTCATTGATACCTACATCAGCTGGATCCATGATTTCGTAATTTTCACGGTTCTTCAACACACCATCCTGATGAATTCCGGAGGAATGTGCGAAAGCGTTGCGACCCACAATTGCCTTATTTGGCTGAACCGGCATATTCATCAGGTTCGAAACCAAACGGCTTGTTTTATAAATGTTTTTGGTATTGATGTTTGTGTCGATATTCAGAATCGCGTAACGGCTTTTCAGTATCATTACCACTTCTTCGAGCGAAGTGTTTCCGGCACGTTCACCGATTCCGTTGATGGTTACCTCAGCCTGACGAGCTCCATTCATGATTCCTGCGATTGTATTGGCAGTTGCCATTCCTAAATCGTTGTGGCAATGAGTCGATAAAATGGCTTTGTGTACGTTCGGAACGTTATCGATCAGGTATTTGATTTTGGCTCCAAACTCGTGCGGCATGGTGTAACCAGTTGTATCCGGAATATTGACCACGGTTGCTCCAGCTTTAATAACAGCTTCAACAACACGGGCAAGATATTCGTTTTCCGTCCGACCAGCATCTTCGGCATAAAACTCCACATCTTCAACATAACGTTTGGCGTACTTCACGGCAGCAATGGCACGTTCAATAATTTCATCCTGATTCGAGTTCAGTTTGTAATGAATGTGATAGAAGGATGTTCCGATACCAGTGTGGATACGGCCTTTTTTTGCAAATTTGAGGGCTTCGGCTGCCACATCAATGTCTTTTTCAACGGCACGGGTAAGCGCACAAATGGTTGGCCAGGTAACCGCTTTTGATATTTCTACTACCGAATTGAAATCACCCGGACTTGATATCGGAAAACCGGCTTCGATTACATCGACGCCCAATTCTTCCAAAGCACGCGCAACTTCAATTTTCTCAACGGTGTTCAACTGACACCCCGGGACTTGCTCACCGTCGCGTAATGTGGTGTCGAAAATGTACAATCTGTCGCTCATAATGATTTGTTTTAGTAGCCTCCCCCAACCCCTCCGAGGGAGGGGAGTAAAAGACAATCATATAATATGTTATTTATCAATTTCTATTACATCTATTCTTTAAAAAGATAATCCCCTTTATAAAGTCTCCCCTTTTGTGGGAGATTTGGAGGTGGCTCTGTTTTTCAAGAAAAAAGGCCATCCCCTGATTTGAGAATGGCCTTTAAAAGCTCTTTATAGTTTTACCCATACCATTCTCAATCGCGCATCCAAATAAGGAGAATACCGAGAATGAGACCTAGAAGGGAAATGTTAGCAAAACGTGTCATTTCT
>JBBQMW010000178.1:0-7407 GCA_038329265.1 Bacteroidales bacterium
AACATTTTCTGATATGAAAAATTGGTCTCTCGGGTATCAACTGCTCCGGTATTACGTTCGGTTTGCGCTCTGGCTTTCTCACAAGCGAATTGTTGTAACCGGCCGGAAGCAAATTCCACTTGGTAAGCCAATTATTTTTGCGGCCAATCACCAAAATGCACTAATGGATTCACTGGCCATTGTTTGTTCCAATCCAAGCCAGTCGGTTTGGCTGGCGCGCGCCGATATCTTTAAATCGAAAATAGCCCGGCCTTTTCTGAAATTTATTAAAATGACTCCAGTTTACCGGATTCGCGACGGAAAAGATAGCCTGTCGAACAACGAGCAGGTTTTTGCTTCAGTCACTAAACTTTTGGAGATTAAAGATTCTGTCTGCCTTTTTCCTGAAGCTGCTCATACGGGCCGGCGACAAATGTTGCCGCATAAAAAGGCAATCCCCCGCATTGCTCTCGATGCTGAAGCAAAAAATAAATTTGCACTCGATCTGCAAATCGTTCCCGTTGGCATTTATTACAGCCACTATTGGGCGTTTAACCGGACAGTTATTGTGCAATATGGCGAACCCATTGAAATTGACAAATACAAAGAGGATTATTTGAGTAACCCGCAAAAGGCAATGTTGACATTGCGTGACGAAATTCATGACCGTCTTGTCCCGCTCACTATGCAAATTAATAGTGTTCCGCTGTATCAGGACTATGAGAATATGCGGCAAATTGCCGGAAAAGAATATTCTAAAAATCATCATTTTAGCAAAACCCCGGTTCTTCAAATCTTTCATGCTGAAAGAGATCTGATCAGAAAACTGGAAAGTTTCGAAACCAATCAGTCAAACTTATTTAATCAATTGATTGATAAAACAAGAAGTTACATGGCTTCACTAACCGCAGCAAACCTAACCGAAGAAAATATGGTAACCTTTTTGAAAGCCGGATGGGCAGGACTATTCGTAAAGTTAATGGTTGGTATTCTCGCACTTCCGGTATTTTTTGCAGGGTTTGTCTTTAATGCCCTACCCTTCTTCGTACCTCGCCATTTTCTCCGGAAGAAGATAAAAGACAGGGCATTCACGAGTACGTTCTTTTTTGCATCAGGTCTCCTTATATTTCCACTGACCTACCTGATCGAGGCCGGATTGTTGCTCGCCTTGACAAAATCATGGAGTATTTCTTTAATTGCGCTTGGATTAATGCCTTTCGCCGGAAAGATCGCGTTTAAACTGATGGAATTCTATCTCCTTATTTTTCATGAATTCAATTTTCTGACCGGAAATAAATCATTCCGAGATAATCTGACAAAGTTAAAGAACCAGCGTACAGAACTGATTGACCTGATAATACAATAAGAATGGAAATCCTAACAATCGTTCTTCTTGCGATCGGACTGTCGATTGATTCATTCGCTGTTTCGGTATGTAGTGGGCTCAATGTACCACACATCCGTTTTGTTCAGGCTGCAAAAATTGCTATTTTCCTGGCCATCTTTCAAGCCGGAATGCCTCTGATTGGCTGGTTGGTTGGCAACAGCATGAAATCGTTGATCGAACCGGTTGATCATTGGATCGCTTTTGGTTTGCTCAGCCTGATTGGCGGAAAAATGATTCTTGAAAGCCTGATCAGTTCCGAAGCGCGCGAAATAAAAAATCCGCTAGAAATCAAGGTTATTTTGATGCTTTCGGTGGCCACAAGTATTGACGCGCTCGCTGTGGGGTTCAGTTTTGCGACACTGCTCGATAAGATTATGATTGCCGTTGTAGTTATTGGAGCTGTTACATTTATTGCTTCGATGCTTGGAATTTTATTGGGGAAAAAGACCGGACCAAAATTTAACCGGTATTCGGAAATCGCAGGCGGACTGATTTTGATTTTTATCGGCACCAAAATATTGATTGAACATACGCTGACAAATTAGTTAGTCACCCTTTAAAAAGCGAGCGAAGGTTTTGATTATTTAGGTCATTTTGACCATAACGGATAGGTAACTTTTAATTGTACAATCCGGCTCTTATAAACAATCACACTAAAATCTGGGCCAGAATTCAGAATATCAAACTGTTCCTTTCTCCCCCACAAATAATTCAACGAATAATTGAGTTTGCCAATTTTGCTGCCTGCCCCAATTTTCCATAGCATCTCGAATTGTGGATCTTTGTCTTCATTGGCCAAAATCCAGGTGAATTCAATTCCGGGTTCAACAAACAGCCACTTGTTGAAAAAATCTCCCCTGAGATTGACTGGTACAGTCAAATAGTTTTGATTGTATTTGTATCCGTCAAGCTTATTTTCACCAACCAAGTGTCCAACGTTCTTATCAAAGGTATTGTATTGAATAAACCGGTAATTTAATCCAGTATTTGCCGAGAAGCTTTTCCAAAGATTTGCAGCGAAATATACCCCGGCACCTCCTCCAAATTCTTTATCCAATTGCGCAGGAAAAACATAAAGATTTTCGGGTCTTGACTGGATTCCTTCCACCTGAATACCCATAGAGAATTTTTCCTGAGCCTTTAAACCAAAAATTGCCAATACTATTAAAATTGTTAAAATTGTTTTCATCTGTTAGTTTTTATTATCAATTGAAATTACCATTTGTACCGGTACGAAACCGAAGGAATGATCGGAAATATGCTGAGTTGTTTGGCTACACCATCTTCCTTGTAAGTCTTCCAGGGGTTTAAGTGATTATATGCATTGTACACCGAGAAAGCCCATTCGTGCCCTTTCCCAGTACTGCTGTATTTTTTTATGGAATAATTCAGGTCGAGATGGTGAAAAGCCGGCATCTTAAAATTATTCGGGTTTTCGTATGTTTGCCGTACAAGGAATTTTTCTACATCCTTTGGCAGAAAAAAATGTTCAAATCCGGGTAGCATCACCCCTTCCGTTTCAGTATCGTTTATGGTCACGTTATTTCCTGATTGAAACACAAAAGCCAGGCTGATTTTACGCTCACCCGTGTATTTGTTTTTGAGTTTGTAATCGATCAGCGCCGAAATATCATGCCTTCGGTCGTATTTAAACGGGAACCAACGGCCTTGATTGATGTTGTCGAAACGTTGGTTCGACCACGACAAGGTATAGGCCAGCATCCAGTTTAGCCGCGCGTTTTCTTTGCGGAACATGAACTCGCTGCCATACGCTTCACCTTCGCCAACCGACACGTTCGATTCCCAATTCCGGTCACTGCCGCTTAAAAAGGCTGAACCTTCGTTAAACCGGGTTACGTTTTTCAGGATTTTGTAATAGCCTTCAATTCCAAAGGCATAGTTGGTTTTATAACGCTTTTCGATTCCAAGTGAAACCTGATCTGCCCTTTGCGGAGCAATATTTTTAGTGGATGCCACCCATAAATCAGTTGGAAGTCCCAACGACGAATTGGTCAGTAAATGCAGGTTTTGGCTGTTTCGCATATAACTTGCACTAACCGATAAATCTGGCTTTAGTGCCCAGTTTAGTGCGATCCGGGGTTCAAGCGAAAAATAGGTTTTGCCCTCAATGCTGTATGTTGCCTCCCTGAGTCCGAAATTGGCATTCAAGCTCCGCCATTCAACCGCATCTTCAACGTAGGCTTCACTCACGAAGGCTTGCTTCCGGGTTGCCTGGCTGAAACTGGTTTCACTCGCATCGTTTCGAAGTTGAAGAATATCGGGACTGAACGACATTTGCGACAATTTGCCGCCAAAGCGGAGGACATTTCCGGAGGCAAGGTAATAGTCGAAGTCGGTCTTAAAACTCCACTCGTTTAGTTTCGACGATGTTTTGAATAAATTAACCGCATCGCCTTCCTTCGACAAGGTGCGTTGGGTATTGTTGAAGCTGCTAAAATAGACCGATGTGTTGGCAAATAACTTCTTGTTCAGGGTACTGTTCCAGCGAAGAACAGTCGTGGTATTCCCCCATTCATACCTGAAACTTTGTTTTAATGACCGGTCGCTTCCTTTGTAGAAATTACGGTCGAGCCCATTGTAAAAACTTAAAAAAATACGGTTTTTCGGATTCAGTATCCAGTTGGCTTTGGCATTCAGGTCGTAAAAATAATAACCACCAACATAAGGCTGCTTTTGCATTTTCTGGCCCAACATCAGCGGGAAATCAATAAACGTCCTTCGGAACGAAACAAGGTAGGATGCCGTATCTTTTTTGATTGGCCCTTCGAGTGTGAAACTACCGGCTACCGGGCTGATCGAAAAAGTACCTTCATGGCTTTTCAGGTTTCCTTCCTTCATGGTTACATCCAATACCGAAGACAGATGCCCACCGTATCGAGCCGGGATTCCGCCTTTATAGATCTCTGCATTCTTGATGGCCTCGCCATTAAAAACGGAGAAAAAACCCATCAAATGATATACGTTATACACCGGAACCCCGTCGAGTAAAATCAGGTTCTGATCGCTGCTACCGCCGCGAACATTAAACCCGGCGGTGTTTTCTGCTCCTCCTTTTATTCCGGGCAGGTATTGGATGGCTTTGAGCAGATCACGTTCGCCAAGAATCACCGGAATATCGTTCATCTTTGCAATGTCGAGCTTCATCATGCTTAGCGAAGAGAATTCGGGGTGTGAGTTTCGGGTTGGGGCGTTTTTTACGGTAACTTCTTTCAAAATTAAGCCGGGTTTTAAGACGAAGTTCAGTACCGTGTCTTTCAGTAGATTGACCTTGGCGGATGAAGTTTGATAACCCACAAAACTTGCCTGAATTGAATTCGTTCCTTTGGGGAGTTTAATGCTGAAAAACCCATACGCATTGGCAGAAACCCCTAATTTTCCTTCAGAGGAATAGACCGATGCACCGATCAGTCGTTCCCCGGAATTCGAATCTGAAATGATACCACTAACAGTAAAATACTTCTGCCCAACCACTAGATTTGGAACCAGAAAAAGTAAGAACAGAAACCTTCTCATAGTTTGAAACTTGTAATGGCAGCCGAACCAAATATTCCCAGGCCGTTTTCGATGTTGGAGTAGATTTGTATCGGTTCGTTAAAAAGCAAATTGTCTCCATCATTCATTATTTGTTTAATGCTCGATTTTAAGTATTTGTCGTAATGCTCGTCAGCGTCCAGAAAAAAGTTGATTTCTTTATTGTATGCTGTACTATAAAAAGTCAAGGTTTTTCCATCTATCCCAGCATCAATAATCCTCAAATAGTGTATATAATGAAATCCCAGATCATCAGAGGCATCAGTCACCCGATTAAAATCGTCAACGAGTGGAGAATCAACATCATAAATTCCCCAATCAAAATCCCAGGTTTTCGAATATCTTTGTCTAAGCCTGTAATGCCAGTAGCGGTTTGTGCCGGATCTGTCGTTTATTATTTTTTTTATCCTATATGAATAATAAGAACTGTAAGTATCAGGATTATGGAGTATGGGATTTTCAAGTTGGTAGCTTACTGATGGCTTCAAGGGAACAATAGTTGATGCGTGTAAGGTTGGGAATCCTTCAGTTTTAATATTTATCTCATAATTACAACCAGAATTGGGCTTGATATTCAAACCGTATAATCCATCGCCTAAATTTGACAATATAGCCACTACTTGTCCATCCATTTTTAACTCAATATTCGCACTTTTTACTTTTTCAAGTTTACTATCCCCACTGATTGACTGACTTAAACTAAGGCTTCCTTTTATAACCGAGTCAGGATTTAAAATACAGTTGAAGCATAGTTTGGGATTAACTTGAATCTCTGTTTTAAGATCTTTCTCGCAGGAGATAAGTGCCAAAAACAAGCTAAATAAAACGACAATACGAATTAATTGATTATTCATTGTTTATATTTCTTAAGATCATTGAGTTAAGTGTACATTCCTTAAATCAATGATCTTTATTAATAATTTTCCGCTATCATCCGATTTATGGGAAAGAGTAATGTTTTACATAGGATATTTGGTATGGAATTCCATCAAATCCGCGGCATGAAACATCTGCTTGCATACTGGTCAATGGTCGCTCTAGATAATTAAAATCTACTCCTCCACCATATGTTAGATCAATATGATATCCATAAATAGGCCAATCATACTTTGGATTTACCTCAGGTGAAATATCATCAAACAAATTCTCCGTTTTGCCACTTCCAATTTTATACAGAAAATTTTTGACAGAATAAGTAGTGCTGTAATCTTTCCAGCCCCCAATAAATGCATCTTTCTGACATCTTTGTCTTAAATAGATTTGATAAGCTTTTGTAACGAATGTAGTTCCTCCAATTACAGGTTGATTCCACGATATAAAATGTGAAATCCGCAGTTCATTTAGAAGTCTGCGATCTCCTCTTGTTTTCCAACCTCCAAAATTATCTATTAATTGATCCATTTCATTTCTACCTCCACTTTTCAAATTCAAAGTTACAATTACATTTTTATCATTTGAATATGCACTCGGGTTTTCTAACTTCTTCATATCACCATCCAAAACAATGATCTCATTCTCTTTGGTAAATTGGAAAAGACTTAATCCAACTTTAAAAATGCCTTTTTTATTTAACACTGGAACAAAGAAGGTTGATATGAAAGGATAGTCAATCGAGCAATCAGTATCATCCATTTCATTGAATTTTAGCTGAATAGCGTATTTGGCTTTAAACTTCAGGAACTCTTCTTTCGATGTAATTTTTTCGTACTCATCGAATAATTTGTCAAATTCGTAACGGGCGCTTGTCAAGCCAATTTTTTGCTCCCATAAATCTTTCTCATTTCTACTCATTTTACTCAGAAGATTGATTACACTATCTACGGCATTCATGTTTTTAAATGCCAGATACCCATTTTCAAGATAAACATCGGCCTTATCCGTTTTGGCGACTACCTCATCCGGAGATGTTTTCAGCTCCTCTTTTGTACATCCGTTAAAAACTGTTAATACCATAGCAATTGCTGCCATACACACTAATTTTTTCATAGTTTTGCAATGTTTGTTGGGAAGGGCAGTTGTCGCTGCTCTTCCCGGTTATACAAATAATTGTTACTAACCCGGTTTTCCCGATTTACATCGGGAGGCCGGGTTTTTCCCTTTTATATCTTCATCTGTTTATACCAAAATAAAAACCTCAATGCGAGGTTTCTTCCAACGCAATGAAGCTAAGTTTCAGTTGAGGTGGATAGATATTATTCTGTTAATTGATTTGGTAAATCTACAAATGGTAACCCATTTTTATCAAATAAAATTCGATTTAAAGCCAATTTAGAATGATTATAAATCATGATTTGCAAAAAAAAGATAGTTAATTATTTGCATTCCAGATATATAAAAGATGTAGAATAAAGGATTGCTGGCAGACTGACTGATCCGATGACTTTGGAGTCATCGGATCAGTCGGTCAAAATTGCCATTGATTTAAGGAGGCAATTGTTATGGAAATCGGATCAATTTATGAAGTTGTGGGGAAGAATTTCTCCTGAAAA